>CAXUFI010000043.1:0-12975 GCA_964250245.1 uncultured bacterium | reverse complement strand
AACGATGCCGCGCGCGGCCTCGAGCTTTCGCTCAGCGACGGCACGGTCGCGCACGCGCGGCGGATCGCGCTCTGTAACGGCCCGTGGATCGAGGGATTCACGGACGGACTGGCCGTGCCGATCACCGTGCAACGCAAAGTCCAGATTTGGTTCGAACCGGACACGCCGGCGTTCGCGGCCGGCCGTTTTCCGGCGTTCCTGGTCGATCGGCCGGGCGCCGAGACGCTGTACGGCTTTCCCGATTTCGGCGAGGGGTTAAAAGCGGCGTTCCACACGGGGGGCCGGCGGGTGCCGGTCGAGCGTATCGATCGCACGGCATCGCGGGCCGACATCGAGCCGCTCGCAGCTGCCCTGCAAACGTTTATGCCGGGCGCGGGCGCGCGCGTCATCCGGACGGCCGTGTGTCAGTACGATATGACGCCCGACGAGCACTTTATCATCGGCCACCATCCGCGGGACATGGCGGTGATCGTTGCCGCCGGTTTCTCGGGCCACGGGTTCAAATTCGCACCCGTGATCGGAGAAGTGGTCATCGATCTCGCGGTCGACGGAGGAAGCCGTTTCGATATCGGCTTTATGGCGCCGGATCGCACGACGGGTGCAGCTGCAACCGCGCAGGGCCGGCCGCGGATCCGCTCCGGACTCCATGAAGAACGTGGTCCCGGATGCACCGAGCCTGGTTCGTACGTCGACGGCTGACGGTATGAGTGCGAATAGCGGCGAAGTAGGGCGCGCGTATGCCTTATCGGCCGATTGAAGCGGCTCCTCGGGCTCAGTCTCCTTGGCAGCGGTTCGGTGCGCTCGCTCCTATGTTGGCAGCCGTTACCAACGAAAGACTCCCCTGGCAGGTCCGGGGTTCTTTATCGCTTTAACCGTGCTCGTTATCGCGGTGATACTATTCGACCTTTGGAAGACGAGCCGCAAGGGAGCGGCGTTTATCGCGAACATTCCCTATGAGAGACCGAGCGTCAGGAAGTCGTTTGTCGACATCGTCACGGCGCGCTCACCGGGCGATAAACTGCGATAAGTTTGCAGCTGAAGCGGAGTCGCACGTGCGACGGCTACGTCAGGTGAAACAGGTCCTCGGCGTTCCCGTGTGCGATTTGCTCTTTTTCCGCTTGGCCGATCGGTAGCGTTTCCAGGAAGCGCCTGGAACCCGCTAACGAGAGATACGGATAGTCGACGGAGAATAAGAGCCGGTTCGAGCCGAGAATGGTATGGATGAATTGGAAGTGAGGCAGATTCAACATGCCGCTCGGAGTGACGTAGACGTGCTGCTTGAAGGTCTCGGTGATCGAACGTGAGAGTTGCGTGATCGGCTGCGGGATCGAATCGTCGAGCCTTTGCAGGTAGAAGGGGACCATCTCTCCCCAGTGGCCGCTGATAATCTGCAGGTTTGGAAACCGGTCGAATTTCCCGGCGAGGATTAAACGAAGCAATTGAACGCCGGCTTCGTTATGCCAGCCCCAGCCGAAGAGCGAGAGCCTCGCAGTGACGTGCTTGTCCAGGCCTCCGTAATAAGGCTTCTGCACTTGCGGCAGCGGATACCCGGGGTGAACGTAGATCGGCACGCGAAGCTCGTCGTGCTTCTCGAGTATGGGATCGTAACGCGGATCATCCAAAAACGTATCGCCGGGGCGTCCGAGAAGAAGCGTGCCGATGAGACCGAGTTCCTTGATCGCTCGCTCGAGTTCGGCGGCGGCGGCCTGCGGGTGCTGCCACGGCAACGTAGCGAATCCGCCGAAGCGCGAGGGATTTGCGCGAACCGTTTCGGCGAGCTTATCGTTGGCGCTGCGAGCGAGTTCGATCACCTGGCCGGCGGGCGTATCTTGTGTCGGATTGCTGTACGACAGGATCTGCATATCGATGCCGTGCTTATCCATGGCGGCAAGGCGCCCGGAGCCGACATCGGATAAGAGCCTGCTCGACGTCTGAAAATCGACCTCCAACGGAAGTTTGTCGTCGCCGTCATCGGGACTGCCCTCGAAGTAGTCACCGACCTCGGTAAAATACGCGGCGTCGGATTTGAGTTTCGGCTGACCCGCCGTCATCAAATCTTGGTCGCCGAGATGCTCCTCGACACAGATGATCTTCAAATCGATCTCCAATCGGAAACGATTTCGTTCGACGCGGCTCCGGCCGCCTCCATCTTACGTATAGTTTCGCGGATGCTGAGCGGATAGGTAGACGGCGTTGGCCACAATTGCGACTTCGCCTCGAAGGCATTACGTTCACGGTCGCACAGCCCGGGTCAGCCGCGGAACGTAGGGAAACGTCTTCCGGAACGCTCGCATCACGAGCGCACGGGCGTTCTAAAGTTGCTGACGTACTCCCGCTTCGCGTGCGACGTTCTCCAACTGTTCTCGCAGGCTCGCCGTCATGGCCGTCTTCGCTTTGCCCGAGCGAAACATCATAGCCAGCGGCCGCTGCATGATGTCTTCCATAAGTAGCCCGAGACCGCTATAAAAAGCGAGCGAAGCGAGCACGAAGCCGAGCACGGCCGTCGCCACGGTCACCGGACCGGTAAATCCGAACTGCAACAGTCCGCCTCCGAACGAGCGCAGCATGGCTACGCAAAACAATACGCCGATGAGCGGTTTGCCGGAAAACGTACCAGCTGCGAGAATGGCGAGGCAGAGCGCCAGCAACATAAGAAAGACGCCCTCTGCGGGGCTTAGAGCCCCTTCTCCGGCGCTCAAAAGTTGCATGCCGAAAACGACCCAGCTCCCGGCAAAGATACCCATCGCCGTTGCCGTGCCCGTGTCTCTGGAGAGAAAGGCGATGAGACAAGGAATGAGTTCGAGCGGCGCTACGAACGCAAGCATCATGAGGGCTACCGTATGCGTGTCGGTTACCGGTATCCAGTGGACCGTAAAGGCGGCGAGAATTGTGTTACCGATGCCGAAGGCGAAGCAACCCAGCGGCAGCGCCGTCGCGTACGGCTGAACGACGACCCGAACCGCCGACGTCTCTTGATCGTTCACGGGGCTACCTTCGCAGACGGGCGTCCTCGGACGATAGGGGAGCTAGAACGACGCCGAGTCGACAAGCTCGTACGAGGTTCTTTAACGATACCGTCCATGGCGTGGCGTAGCTCCTTATTCGCATGTTTCTGCACCGGCATCGAACGTTCCTAACGCTTAGGCTCTACACGCGTTAAGGAACCTGTCACGCCGACGGCAAAAAGCTCGCCGGCGGAACAACAAATTCGCAAGCTTGACCGAGGCTTGAAGATCGGATCGTTGTCGTCTATCGGACGAAATTATGGACTCGATTTCACGAAAGATCCGAAACCGTTCGTACTCACGTTCCTCGCGCACCAGCGTCCGTGTCGACCGCGCGCAAGAGCGTGTAGCGGGCTGCCTCAACACCGGCTTAACCATTCACGGCTTCTGCCAGCACGCTCGTCGCGAACGCGACGGCACGAGCGGCGCGCCCGAGCGCCAGGCTTGCTTCGGGAGCGAAGAACTTGGAGCCCGGTATGCCGCCGCCGATCGCATCGGGATAGCGGGTGATCGTGTAGTACGGATCCAACGCGGCTACGTCACCCAGCTGCGCATCGGCGCCTTCGCGAATACTCGATATTTCCATGACCAACGTCGTAAGTTCATGGGTACGGGCCCATCGCCGGCGAGCCAGACGAGCACCGCCTTGAGCGCCTTTTCGGCAGCCTGCTGCGAGGCAAAGCACGCTGCGTCAAAACGACTGCCGTCGAAAAGGTAGCGGCCCGAGTCGAGGTCGCGTTTGGCTTGTTCGAGCCAACTCGTCGCGAGATCAATCGGGTGTCGTTGCATCGATCCAGAGGCCGGTGCGCCGCGTTCGGGCGACGAAGCTGCTTTCGCAAGCGAGCCGCTGGAACTCGTCGCTTTCGTAAACGATGAGATCGCATGGAACGCCGAGCGCGAGTCGCTTCGCAATCTTCGCGTAACGGCCGCCGGGATCACCGTCAGCAGCGAGCGTCGTGATGACGATGAGATCGAGATCGCTCTCGGGCCCGACGCGCCCTTCTGCGTACGATCCGAATACGAGCGCTCCGACGAGATCCGTTTCGTTGCGAACCGCACGCCGCAGACGCCGAACGGCGCCATCGAGTAAGAAACGCCGCTCGCGGGCTCGATCGATCCACCAAGGCGGATTTGGGCGCAAGTCGGCAGCCATCGCCGAAACTATAACATGGCCGCCGCCGCTTCCGCGACCCGCTGCAGCTCTCGGACGATAATCTGTAGGACTCGACGAGTTCCACGTACCAGTTGGTAGGGGTCCGAAGGCAAACCTTCGCGTTCCCGGAGGCGCCGCGTTCGAGTCCGACCGCATGACCGTAGAAGATTTTTTCGATTGGCACCAGACCGTTGAGGCCGTTACGAGCTCGTGGACGGGCGCATCGTTCCGCACCCGGACTACGTCACGCCTCGCGGCTTAGCCGCGCCTTCTAACGATCATGCTGCGATCGTTGCTAATCTCGTTACGGCTTTCCGCATGTTGCGCGCGCCATGTCGCGTGTTCGTCGGAGCCGGTGCGAAAGTGAATCGCGTCAACGCCAACATCCCGGACGTCGCAGTTTCATGCGATCCGGCCGACCGTTCACGAAAGGCGTTAGAAAAGCCACGCTTCATTTGCGAAGTGCTTTCACCATCGACACGGCGCACGGATACGATGCGCAAGGTGAGTGACTACTCGACGATCGCGTCGGTCGAAGCATACATCATCGTCGATGCAGAGCGCCGAACTATTACCGTGCATCGGCCGGACGCGGGGCCGCAGACATGGGATGAGGCCGCCGTTATCGTTTGTGCGGAAGATGTAACCGTGCACGCCCGCGATATCTTCGCATAGAGACGGTTCGCGGCCGACGAGGCAGGGACGTCAAGCCTTTTTCCGTCGCGTCGTAAACAAAGCTCGCGCTGCTCGACTCCGGCTGCCGAATGCGCCGTCGCGGCGACCGAAAAAGGGGGTGCGTCCGGGCGCCGCATTTCCTGCGAGTCTTGACGGCGAAAAGAATTAGGTGTATCAAAGAGCGAAGTTAGGCTTCCATCACGAATGGGTTTCTACATGCCGTTGACTGCCCTTTGGCGCTCGCTTGCGCCGTCGTTTCTTGGATTGTGCCTCTTGGCCGCCACCGGGACCGCCTTCGCTGCGGTGGCAGAAGCGACGGCAGGCGGCTCCGTTACCTCAACCGACGGCACGCCCATTGCGAGCGCTGAGGTCACGCTTGGCGGCAACGGTCCCGCGCTGACGGCTCGAAGCGACCGCCACGGAGCTTTTTCGTTTCCGAATTTGAAACCGGGGACGTATACGCTCGCCGCCGCCGCTCCCGGCTACAATCCTCTCGTCGCGCGAACGGTCCAGATTGCCGCCGCCGCAACGACGACGCTCGAACTCCGTCTACCCCGGTTGCAGGCGTCTTCGTTGACCGTCATCGGCACCGTGCGTACGAACGGGGCGCAGGCCATCTCGACGTTGCCGGCGCCGACGCTCGACATCGCGATGCAACCGTACGCGCAGCAGGGCGAGACGCGGGTGAGCGACATCCTCGGCGAACAACTCTCGACCACGGTCGTGCCCGTGATCGGCGGCGGCTTCAACGCGCCTCAGGTCGTCTCGCTGCGCGGGCCGGACCCGAGCGAAACGCTCGTCGATGTCGACGGCCATCAAGTGAATAACGGCAGCACGGGCGACTTCGATCTCTCGCTGCTCGATCCGGCCGATCTGCAAAGCAGCCAGGTCCTGTACGGCATCGCGCCGTCTTCATTGTTCGGTCCCAATACGCTCGGCGGCGCGCTCAACGTGCGAACGTTGGAACCGACGGCGCAGCCGCATTTCCTCGAGCGCTTCACCGGCGGAACCTTCGGTACGCTCGGCGAGACGCTGCAAGCGACGGGAACCGTCGACCGGTTCGGCTACGCGTTCTCGTACCATCGGTTGACGTCGGCCGGAGATCAGGAGGGCAGGGCGTATCCGAACACGACCGGCAGCGGCGCGGGTTCGTCGACGATCGGCGACTCGCTCGATGCGTCGTCGACGATCGCGAAGTTGAGGTACTCGCTCTTTAACGGGGCGGGCTTCGTCGGAGTGTCGCTGCGCGACCAATCGGTGTACCGCGACGTTTCCTCGACCCTGTCGTCGATCGAGGACGGCGCGGGACCGGGCGGTGCGCCGGCGTATGCGAATTTCTCCGGTTCATCGGTCCTCTCGCACAACGCGGCCTACGATCTCGACGCGCAGGTTCCGCTCGGCCGTCAGAATGCGGCGGGCGTCTACGCGACGACGGCGGTGTTCCGCCATCAAAGCTCGATCGCCGATCAAAGCGTTAGCGGGCCGGGCGCCGCGACCTCGCCCTATCTCTATAACGATCGCGACCTGATCGCGGACGATACGCTGGAGATCGACCATCAGCTGCCGCGTGGCCAACTCTCGGCGCGCTATGCGCTCACCAACGAAAACCTGACGACGGACTTTATTCCGGGCATGGTCTATGCCGATGCGTATATGCGTTCGGCGTTGCCGTCGGCGATTCGGATCGCCGATGACGTTGCTTCGACGAGCGACACGCGACGTTCGCCGCTCGACGACGACGACACGGATCCCGGCACGGGGATAACCAAACAGTTGCTGTCGCAGACGCAACGCTCGCTCGGGCTACGCTATGCGGCCGAACCGACGTCGCACGTGCATTACAGCTTCGCCGCCTACGACAGTGACTACAGTACGTTCGGCCACAGCATCGATCCCCGCTTCGGTTTCGTATGGACGCCGAAGGCGGCCACGGCCGTGCGCTTCTCCGTCGGCTCGACGTTTCAATCGCCGCAATTGCCGACGTTCATCGTGCCGCCGGTGCTGCCCGCACCGGTCGACGGCTACGTCAGCGTCGGGAATCCGCAAGCGACGGCCGAGCGCGCGACCTCCTACGACATCGGCATCGAACATCGGCTAAAGATTGCGGGAACCGACGTCCACCTCTCCGGCGATGCATACCGCACGGACCTGCATAACGGCGTCGCCACGTACTACTCCGCGACGCCGTGCACGCCCGGCGTCGATTACGGGAGTAATCCGCCGTGTTTGAGTTACCCGGTCAACGTGACGCAAGAGGTGTATCAAGGTCTCGAGCTGCGCGGTGACGTCGCACTGAGCGGACGCAATACGTTGCACGCCGGTTACGATATCGATAGCGTGTACACGCAGGCCGCGCCCGCCGCGGCACTCGATGATGTCGTCGCCGGCGAACAAGCGCTCGGCGTTCCGCTCCACAAAATCACGCTCGATTTCGAGCACGACCCCGGTCTCGGGTTGGCGTACTACGCCGGGATCTTGTATGAAGGCGGATACAACGAGACGAACCTCGGCCCGTACGCGACGCTGCGCGGCGGCGTGACGATGCATCTGCATCACCTCGACGTCGGGCTCTACGGCACGAATCTGACCGACGTCTACGACTTCAAGCAGCAGCGCGTCGGCGCGGGCATTCCGTACGGCGGCTTGACGGACGTGATTTCGACCGACGCCATCCCGCTCGCGCCGCGCACGATCACGTTTTCCATCGCGCACAAGATGTGAGGCCGCGCGCTACGGCCGAAGGTAGCGCGCCAGCCATGCTTCGAGGATGTGCAGCCGCTCGACCCGGTGGATCGGACCGCCGACGCGATTGAGGTCGTGGTTCTCATGGGGAAAGTCGACGAACTCCGCGGTTCGTCCGAGTTGCCGAAGCGCCGAAAATTCGTCGAGCGTCTGATCGAGCGGCGTTTCGGTGTCTTCGTCCGAGTGCAACAAGAGGACGGGCGTATGAACGTGCTCCACGTAGGTCAGCGGCGAATCGATGTAATTTCGGCTCGCGGGGTCCCACGGCTTACCCCAGGCGTAATTACCGCCCAGTCCGTTCGGGCTCGCTAATTCCCAATCCAGACTCTGCGTCGCGAGATCGCTCGCCGGGCGCTCGGAGATCGCGACGGCGAAGCGATCCGTGTGGCCGATAATCCAGAGCGTCGCATAGCCGCCGTAACTACCGCCCGAGACGCCGAGCCGGGCCGGATCGACGTCGGGCCGTTTAGCGACGGCATCGACCATGGCCGTAACGTCTTCGAGCATCGGCGCACCCCAGTTGCCGACGAGCGCTTCTTCGAAGGCATGCCCGAAGCCGACGCTTCCGCGCGGGTCGCCGATAACGACGTTGTAGCCGCAGCCGGCCAAATATTGGGCCTCGTGAAAAAACGTGTTGCCGTATTGCGTCTGCGGCCCGCCGTGAATGAGGACGACCGTCGGTCGCCGGGCCGGCGCTTCCGGCGCGACGGCCGGCATGAACCAGGCGTGAACGTCGTCGTCCGCCGGATTTTTTACGCTGAAGGGCTGCGGCGTCGAAAGCAGCACGCTCGCGAGATAGCCGGCGTTTAACGACGTTAGTGCCCGATCGCTCCCGCTCTGCGTAGCCAACAGATGCACTTCCGCGGGGTGCGTAAAATCGGCGAAGACGTAGGCGACGCGTTTGCCGTCGCTGCTGGCGGTGCAGTCCGACGCTTCGCCGGGAGGGGTCAGCGCCCGCAGCGCGCCCGTGCGCAGGTCGACGCGCACGAGCCGCGTCGTGCCCGGCGCGCTCGCATTGGTGATGAGCGACCTACCGTCGGGGGCGACGAGCGGGCCGCACGTGGCGCCGGGCATTTTGAGATCGGCTAGGAGCCAATCGCCGAACAGCGTGCGGTCGGGCGCGACGATCGTGCGGCGGTCACCGCCGGAGACGTCGCTGGATTGCAGGGCCGGGTAGCTCGCTAGATCTTCGGCGTTCCCGGCGAACGAGATGACCCGGCCGGCCCGCGTAAAGGAGGGGGAAGTGTTCGCATCGCCGGGCGCAGCCAGCCGTTGCGGCGCACCGCGGAGGAGCGCGACGGTAAAGAGATCGCTCGTGTAGGCGGTGGGAACATCCACCAAGGTCGACGCGAACGCGAGGTGCGTGTCATCCGGCGACCAGGCGATGCTCGCGTCCTCCCGTCCCGCATCGTCGGAAAGCGGGTGCGCATGGTCGCCGTTCGCGTCCATCACCCAGAGGTGATGGTGCGTGTCGTACGTGTAGCCGGCGCCGTTGGCCTCATAGCGTTCCACGGTAATCGTGCGGACGTCGCTCGTGCGTTGCGCCGTCGCCGGTGCGAAGCCGGCCTTCGCGAAATCGATACGCGCCCGGGGTGCGCTGTCGTGCGTGATGCCGATGAACGCGACGTGCTTTCCGTCGTGCGACCAGACCGGATCCGTCGCCCCCGCCGGTAGCGCCGTGACGGACCGCGTCACGCGTAACGACACGTCGACGAGGGCGATTTGCGGAACGCCGGTTTCCGAGCGCACGATCGCGAGCGTGCGTCCGTCGGGCGACCAGCGGGCCGCGGTGGACACATCGTCAGAGGTAAAGGCGCTCGGGGCGCCGCCGGCCGTATCGACCAGCCATACGTTGCGATCGTAACGGTTATGCGGGCCGTCGAGCCGGGAGACGACGAAGGCGACGCGCGTGCCGTCGGGCGAGATCTGCGCATCGGAGACGAGTGAGAGCCGGAAGAGATCTTCGGCCGCGACCGGCAAGCGAACAGCGGCGGCGCCGGCGTGCAAGGCGGTCGTCGAAAACGTTAGCGCGAAGGTGAGCAGCGATGCGAGCCGGCAGGCCGGCGAACAAAAAAGCGACACGGCGCACTGAATCGTCTCTAACGTCGTGCGCACCTTCCGGCAGGCACGACGGCGAGTGGTAACGATCCGGCGTTGCGCGTATGCAACCGGCGACCGCTGCGCCGTATTGACGCTTGCGTGAACGCCCCCAGCGACGCCAAGTTTCCCACCTACTTTATCTCGCACGGCGGCGGCCCGTGTTTCGATATGGCGTGGCCGAACGGGAACCCGTTCGCGAGCCTCGGTGACTATCTAACCAACTTCGCCGCCGAACTCGGGCGCCGGCCCCGCGCTCTGCTCGTCGTTTCAGCGCATTGGGAAGCGCGCGTGCCGTCGGTTACGGCCAATCCTCGGCCGTCGCTGATTTACGATTACACCGGCTTTCCGGCACATACGTATTCCTTGCGCTACGACGTTCCCGGTTCGCCCGAGCTCGCTGCGCGCGTTCGCGAACTTCTGCGTGCGAACGGGATCGCTTCGGAAGCGAACGCGACGCGCGGCCTGGATCACGGAACCTTCGTGCCGTTCCGCTTGATGTATCCGCAAGCCGACGTTCCGCTCGTGCAGCTCTCGCTGCAGGCAGGCTACGATCCGGCGGCCCATCTTCGCATCGGCGCCGCACTCGAGCCGCTACGCGACGAGGGCGTCCTCATCGTCGGCAGCGGTATGAGTTTCCACAATCTCGCGCGCATCTTCGACGGCGAGCGCGCCGAAGCCGAGCGCTTCGATCGGTGGTTGACCGCCACCGTGACGGGCGACCCGGGTCGACGGGCCGAGCTGCTGCTAGGCTGGAGCGAGGCACCCGCGGCGCGCGTCGCTCATCCCGAAGAAGATCATCTGGCGCCGCTGTTCGTCGCCGCCGGCGCTGCGTCCGAGCAGCCGGGGCACGTCGTGTATCACGATCTACTTCTCAATAAACCCGTTTCGGCATACCGTTTCGGCTAACTTCATCACGAACCGCGCGATGGCTAGTGAGAACTCCGCGCAGCGTCAAGGGGACACGCTGCGCGGCCGATGCTTCGGTAGTATCTTCCACGTCGTAAAGATCGGATAAACATATGACCGCGAGCGAATGGCAGAGCGAAGCGACGCCGCGCAATTCGATGAGCGAGGGTAGCGCAGCGCGGGCTACGACGATGGTTTAGGCGTGCAGACGATCGGGATCGGCTTCAATCTGCTGCGTGACGACGCTGCGGACTTACTGCAAGCGTGCGGCACTTCACTCGCGAGTTGCATGCAGGGTGAGCCGCTCACGGGTACGCAAGTCTACAAGCTCGTCGCGCTCTCGTTCGCGCCGATCGGCGCAAGCGTTCGCGCATCTCTGCTGTGATTTGGTCTACAAGCTGGGCGCCGAGGGCTGGAACGCGTTCGTCGGCACGCGCAACGCGATCGATCAGGGTTGCCACGAGAACGCGATCGGTTCGCGCGCAAGCGCGTCAACAAAACTGAAGGCGCCCTGGAGAGCGCGGGCGCGGCGGAAAATACTCGGGCAGGGGGAGCGGCGCGCTCCCGCCCCCGCTACGAGCCCCAAGCCGGCACGGCGCAACGCGTAGCGTTTCGTCGCCGATTCGGCGCTTGCTTTGGGCCCGACCCGCGCCATCTCGATCTCGACCGGTGAGCGCGGCGTTAAAGGTCGCGCCGTTGCTCGTCACCGCAGAACGACATCGACGGCGAGACCCCGGCGCTATCGTATCGCTTCTTGCTTCGTGTAGCGCTGCGCGGGCGTACCGGTTTGCGAAGCGGCCATCAAGGCACCGGCTGCCGTTTCGAAGTGGTCGAGTAGGCTTAGATCTTCGACGGACGGCAGCGTCGTCGATTCGTGCATGTCGAGACCGCGCAGCGACGCTTCGACGCAGGCTTGCGTCGTCATGACGACGGACGGATCGACGGTCGTGCTGTCCCAACCCTCGCTGACGGTTCCGGCAGGGGCGACGAGCTGTATCCGCACGCCGGTGCCGACGAACTCGGCTTGAAGACCCCGGGTGAACGAGAGCACGTATCCCTTGGTGCCGCTATACGCACTCGTGCCGGGGTACGCATGGTAACCCAAGACGGAGCCGATATTGATGAGCGTACCGCGATCGCGCCGCTTGAACGCGGGCAGCACGGCGAGGGCGAGACGCGTCAACGCCAGCACGTTGACGTTTACCATGTCGGCGATTATCGCCGGCTTCGCTTCGGCGAACGCGCCCATGACGCTGACGCCGGCATTGTTGACGAGCAGCGTGATTGCCGCGTTCGTCTCGAGCGTCGCTGCTACGCGCTCGAGGTCTTCGCGTTTGCTTAAGTCGGCGACGAGCGTCTCGACCGGCACGTCGTACTTCGTTCGAACGTTCCCCGCGAGTTCGTTCAACCGATCGCCACGCCGCGCGACGACGAGTAAGCCGAATCCGCGCTCGGCCAATTTCTCGGCGTAGACCCTGCCGATACCTGACGAAGCCCCCGTGACGACTGCCGTTCCTAGGGATGTAGGGTTACTCATAACGACTCCTTGAAGCGAACCTGATAGACATAAGGTATGTGTCGCTCAAACATGATGCCGATAAGGATTCTTGTCAAGTCACCGCGAAGGTAGCGTTCGAACATGCGCTATCCGCCGGCCGAAACTGCCGAGAAACATGCCAGAGCCTTAGAGTCGGCGGCCCGTCTTTTTCGCGAACGCGGTTTTGCCGGAGCGAGCATCAGCGAGATCATGACGGCGACCGGGCTGACCCATGGCTCGTTCTATAATCACTTCGACTCGAAAGAAGACTTGCTCGCAGAAGCCTTCGAACTCGCTTCCCGGCAAGGCATTTCAGCTTTGGACGGCTATACGGGTTCGGCAAAGGGCAAACACCGTATGTTCGGCGATTATCTGAGTCCGGAACATCGAGATGATGCCGGCAGCGGATGCATCATGGCCGCCCTTGCAACGGACTATCGTTCGCAGCCGAAGACGCGCGCCGTCGTCACGCGACACGTACGGACGCTCGTCGAGGAATTTGCGTCCCGCCTCCCCTGGCCGTCGCGACGCACGAAGCGTGCTCAGGCGATTCACGCGCTCGCGACCATGGTCGGCAGCATGATTCTCGCGCGAGTCGTCGACGACCCGACCCTCTCGGATGAGATTCTCCGTAGCGCTCGTCAGGGCTTGTAACCGGTCGACTTCACGAGGCGGGCTCGGCGCCGGCCGCCGCAAAGCGGGCTCGGCCCTGCCCCGCGGCCGGGTGCTAATCCCGGACGAGCCTAGGCGCGTCGAGAAAGCGGGTGTGCGGAACGGCATCCGTCGGGCGCGCACGGCTGGGACCCCGGCCTTTACCGCCCCGCACCCCGCCCCCGCAACCCCCCAATTCTGCAACC
>CAXUFI010000042.1:0-13077 GCA_964250245.1 uncultured bacterium | reverse complement strand
TTCGAAACCCATCTCCGCGACGCCTTTATCCGCGGCCTCGCGGAGATGGGTTTCGAACGGCTCGTCTTCACGGAGATCGCGCGCGACGGCGCGGGGACGGGCTACGACGTCGCGGCGCTTACCGCGGTCGCCGGACTCGGGCCGCTACGCGTGACGGCGAGCGGCGGAGCGAAGACGCTCGCCGATCTGCAGGCGCTCGCGGCGGGGACGCCGCCCAACGTCGATCACGCGATCGTCGGCCGCGCGCTCTACGAAGGGACGCTCGACGTGCGCGACGCGATCGCGGCGCTCGCTTCGGTATAGCGGCGCGGCAGTTCGGCCGGCAACCGCGCGACGAGTTCGTAGCCGATCGTGCCGGCCGCGGCGGCGAGTTCGTTCGCGTCGATCCGTTCTGCACCGTCGCTGCCGATCAACATGACGCGGCTCCCCGGATGCGCGAGCGGTACGTCCGTTACGTCGAGGAAACTCATATTCATGCAGATGCGGCCGGCGAACGGGACGCGGCGGCCGGCGACCAGCGCCGTCCCCGCGTTGGAGAGCGCGCGCGGCAGACCTTCGGCGTAGCCGAGCGGCAAAACGCCGATGCGCGACGGGCGCGTGGTCACGAAGGTGCAGCCGTAACCGACGCCCGTCCCCGCCGCGACGTCGCGCACGACGACGAGCTTCGTATGCCAGGACAGCGCGGGTTCGAGTTCGATCCGGGCGCCGGCGGCCGCGCGCGTCTGCGCGGACGGCCAAATGCCGTAGGTCGCGATCCCGGCCCGGATCATGTCGAAGCGAAGATCCGGAAAGAGCATGGCGGCGGCGGACGCGGCGGCATGGCGCAGGATCCCGCGCGCGGCGATCGCCGCGGCCACGGGTGCGAGCGCGGCTTCGACGCGCGCGAGCTGCCGCAGTGTGAACTGCGCTTCGAGTTCTTCGACCGCCGCGAGATGCGTGAACGCGCCGAGCACGCGCAATTCGCTCGCGGCGAGATAGTCGCGCAGGACCCGCGGCGCGCGACCGGTGTCGAGGCCCAGCCGCGTAACGCCCGTGTCGATTTTCGCGTGCACCGGGAACGGCGCGCCGCGCCGCAGCGCCACGCGCGCGACCTGTGCGAGAAACGCGCCTTCGCTCCACAGCGTCAGCGCCGCGTCCGCGGCGTGCAGCGCTTCGAGTTCGTGCGCTTCGACGGGGCCGAGCACGAGCAGCGGCGCGGCGATTCCCGCGGCGCGCAGCGCGAGCGCTTCATCGGCCCGGTACACGCAGAACGCGTCCACCACGGGCTCGAGCGCACGCGCCGTGGCGACGAGTCCGTGTCCGTACGCGTCGGCCTTGACGACGGCGGCGTAGCGAGCCGGGGCCGCGAGCGCGCGCAGCCGGCGGACGTTGGTCCGTAACGCGTCCCGATCGATCGTAAGCTCGGCGATCACGGCCGTGGCGGGCGGCCGGCCACAAACGCTACCGGGACGCCGAAGAAGAGCGTGTGCGCGATGAAGAGGTTGAGTAATTCGAGCGACGTCGGCAACGTGTAGATATTGGCGGCGATCTCGACGAATTGCATCCAGAGCAGCACGACGATTCCGAACACGATCCCCGACGTCAGCGGCCGCGCCCGCACTTGCGGCGTTCGCGCCGCGATGTACGCGTAGCCGACGCCCCAGCCGGCGCCGATGAGCACGTGCAGCGCCGCACCGAGCGCCTCCGCGCCCGGTCGCGCGTAGGCGGCCTTGCCGAGCGCCCCCGAGGCGATGTACCGGAAGAACGTGTCGACCGTGCCCGCGTGCAGCACGAAGACCGTCGTCGCGACGAGGTAGAGTCCGAGCGCGATCGCGCCCGCGAGACCCGCGACCAGGCCGCCGCGAACGATGTCGCTCGCCGGTCTCACTTCGATGTGCATGGGGCCGCTTTCGACGCGCCGGACCGCACCTTCCGGCACGCCCGTCCGGTCGCGTTCACCATTCGGCTAATAGCGAGGGGGCACTTCCTCTCTTTGACCCGGAAGTGGACCGGCCCCAAGCGGCGAACGCGGCCGGATGAAAACACGCTGCTTATGGCTGTGCGTCGTTCTCTGCGTTTTCGTGCAGGGCGCCGCTTCGATCCGGGCCTTCGCCGGCACCACCGGCGGACTCGTCGGCCGCGTGTTCGATGCCAAGGCCGGCGCGCCGGTCGCGGGCGCGCGTGTAACCGTCGCTTCGCCCTCGCAAAGCGCGACGGCACTGACCGACGCCGCGGGGCAATTCCGCTTTCTCTCGCTCTCGCCCGATACGTACACGCTCAGCGTCGAGGCGAACGGTTTCGACCCGTCCTCGATCGGCGGCGTATCGGTAACGGCGGACCAAACGCAGAGCGTCCCCGCCGGCATCAACCGCACGCTGCGCACCATCGGCAAAGTCGCGGCGCGCCGGCCGGGCGATCTCGTAGCACCCGGGACGACGAGCGACGTCTATTCGGTGAGCGGCGCGACGGCGGCCGCGACGCAGGCGCTCGGCGGCCCCGGCAGCCTGACGAATTCGTACGGCCAGATCGCCTCGGTGCCGGGCGTCGTCGTGCAACAGGGTCAGCAGGGCTGGTTCCAGCAGATCTCGATTCGCGGCGGCGACATCGACCAAGTCGGCTACGAACTCGACGGGATCCCCGTCAACCGCGTCTACGATAACGCGCCGCAAACGATGCTCTCGACGCTCGGCCAGCAGGAGCTGCAGATCTATACGGGCGGGACGCCGGCGACGTCGGACGGTCAGGGGCTCTCCGGCTACGTCAATCAGGTCATCCGCACGGGCACCTACCCGAGCTTCGTCGACGCGCGCGTCGGGATCGGCGGCCCGGCCTATTTCCACCAAGGCGCCTTCGAATTCGGCGGCGCGACGAGAAACCGGATCCTGTCGTTTTACGTCGGGCTCGCGGGCGCGAATCAGGATTACCGCTACCTCGATCAATTCCAAGGCACGAGCGACCCGCGATTCTTCTATCCGATCGCCTATCCGTTCACCAATCGCTTCAACCTGTACGACGGGTCGCCCAACCCCGTGACGGGCGCTCCGGCGACGGTCGGTAACGGCATCTATTTCGGACCCGGTAATTCGTACGCGATC
Organism: uncultured bacterium; assembly: GCA_964250245.1. Classification (GTDB taxonomy): domain Bacteria; phylum Vulcanimicrobiota; class Vulcanimicrobiia; order Vulcanimicrobiales; family Vulcanimicrobiaceae; genus CAXTIY01. The sequence continues at coordinate 10,003 of CAXUFI010000042.1, read as the reverse complement.
GCGAGCCTCTCGCAACGCGACAACGTCGTCAACGTGCACGTCGGCATCCCGCACAAGAACGATTCCGCCCGCGACGATTTGCAGTTTCTCTACGTCACGAGCGAGATCTTCAATAGTTATTTTAGCTCGGTGAACGATCAGGGCGGCCCGGCGACGGTCGGCGCGGCCCTCACGGTCGGCTCGGAATCGTTCGGCGGCGGCCCCGTGAGCGGCCGGGCGAGTTACCAAGACGGCTACGTGTATAACGGCCCGCTGTTCGCGCCGCCCAATCCCAAAGCGATCGTGCCGTACTATTTCATGAGCAGCCCGACGCAGCGCGCCTTCGACGCGGCGCTCCCCGATAACGCCCGCGACACCAACGACAACGGCGTCGCGGTCTTCAAGGCGCAGTATCAGAAGAACATCAACGCGCGCTCGTACCTGCGCGCCTACGGCTACTCGCTCTACTCGAACTGGTTCATCACGGGCCAAGCGAATCAGGACTTCACGTGCTGTTTCGGCGCGGAGCTCAACGACTACGAGATTCCGAGCCACACGTACGGCGCGAACCTGACGTATGCGAGCCAGCTCGGAGCGAACAACCTCGTAACGCTCACCGGCTCCTACAGCCAAACGAAGATCCAGCGGCGCTACTATTACGGATTCCCCGGCGATCAGGGCGACGGCACCTCGTTTACGAACCTCATCGATCCGGCGAACGCCGCGGCGACGGGACACTGTTACGATCCGGCGAGCGGCGCGTACGCGAGCTGTTTTAACGGCGCGCGCGGCGCCTTCGATATCCCGAACGCGGGGGGTCCGGCGGCGGCGGATTCGGGCGCGATCCCCGTCACGGCCGCCGCGTTCGCCGGCGGCGCGCACCCGCAAGTCCTGGTCACCGAGAACGGCCCGCTCGGGCGCATCAACAACGTGTCGCCGATCACGCAAGCCGCCTCGCTCACCGATCAATTCCGCCCCAACGACAAGACGACGCTGAGCATCGGCGTGCGCCTGGAAAATTACCTCGACCGGTTGGCCGATACGACGGGGGGCGCCGATCGCGAGTTTTGGGTTCACGCGTATGACAACGAATACTGTTACAAGCCCGGTATCGGCGACGCCGTCGTGAACGTTGCCGGCTCCGCCACGGCCAATGCCGCCGGCGTCTTCGCAACACCGGCTAACTGCACGGCCTTCGCCGGCCCCGGTTATCTGCCGGCCGATTTCTCGATCGCAGGCGCCGAAAAGATCTCCAGCACGCAAGTGCAGCCGCGCGTGGCGCTCACGTACAGCGTCGGCCCCGATAGCGTATTGCGCGCTTCCTACGGCGTCTATTCGCGACCGGTCAATACGTCGTGGCTGCAGTACAACGATCTCAACAGCCACGATCTCCTCGGCTACGCCGCGAGCAATTTCCTCGGCTACGGCTACCATACCGAAGACCACCACCTGCAGCCCGATACGTCGTACAACTACGACCTGTCGCTCGAGCAGCATCTGCCCGGCACCGACGTTTCGGCGAAGATTACGCCGTTCTATCGCAGCACGCGTAACCAGTTGCAGGCCTTGCCGATCGGCGTCGGCGGGATCGTCAGCGGATTCAACGTCGGGCACCAGACCTCCGACGGCGTCGAACTCGCGGTGCGCAAAGGCGACTTCGCGCGCGACGGCCTCGCCTTGCAATTATCGTACACGCATACGCGCAGCCGGATCCGGTACGCGCAATTCCCGTCGGGCACGAACGTCATCGATACGCTCAACGCCTACGTCCAAGAGTATAATTCATATACGAAGGGCTGCGCGGGAACGATCACGCGCGCGAACGCGGCCGCTTGCGGCCTCGCCGCAGGCACGGTGAACGCCAACGCCGCGGCAACGTTTACGTCGATGAGCGGAACCGTCGCCAACCCGTATTTCAACTCGGCGTTGCAACCGCTTTTCGACGTCGGCGGACAATATACGACGTACGATCAGATACCGCAGGCGTTCGTCGGCGAGAACGGTTACGAAACGCCCGACGTCGCGACCCTCGTGGTGGGCTACCGCAAGCGCGGCTTTTCGGTCACGCCGAGCCTCACGTTCAGTTCCGGCGCGTCGTACGGCTCGCCCGTCTCGTATCCCGGCTACATCCCGAACGGCGGCTGCACGGCCGTCGCGGGCACGACGACGGCGATCCCCTCGACCTGCGGCGGAACGTCGGCCGTGAGCGGCGAGAACTTCATCTTCATCCCCGACGCGTTCACCGGAAAATTCGACGGGCTCGGCGCCTTCTCCGAACCGTCGCGCCTGAGTCTCAACCTCGGGCTCGGCTACGACTTTTCCAAACGCGTCTCATTCAACCTGACGTTGACGGGCCTCGTCGATCGCTGCTTTCAACGCGGCTACGCCTGGGACGACAAGAATATCTGCGTCTATTCGGAGTTGCCGTCCGGCGGCGCGGGGCTCGGACCGTCGGGAAATTTCATCCCGGTCGCCGCCACGCCCGTTCAACTGCGCTACCCCTACGGTCCCTTCAATAACAATCTCAATACCGGGTTCGTCGGCACGACGGTCCCATTCGAGGCGGCCGGCGCGCTGAGCGTGAAGCTGTAGGCCGGGGCTGGTTGCCTGCGGGGCGAAGCCGCCAGGTGCGCGCCGGCCGTTGCGGTGTCCTGGGGAATAGCGCGGCGCGATTCCGGGCAAGACACGCGCATGAATCATGCCGAGAATCCGCTGCCCGTCGCGAGCGAGACGGAAGGCGAGTTGGCCGCCCTTAACGCGCAGGATGACGGCGAGACCGTGCCGTTACGCAAAGAGGCCGCGACGGCCGGACTGTTACCGGTGAGCCGCGCCGAAGAGACGAACGGCGAAACCGACGGCTAGCGGCCGGGAGCCGGACACCTAAGAGGTCGGTCCGCGTATCCGCGAGCCGAGTACGAAGCGGTGGCCGCCGGGCGGCCGTTTCCCGAGTTATCGTGACCGGCTAAGGAGCGGTCATGTTTGAAGGCGTGCCGGTCGATTGCGTCCTCCAGCGCTCGCCGGATGCGACCGGGACCGGCGCGAAAGTCGAGCCTCCATCCCTGGAACGGCACGCATCGAGCACCTCGTAATTCCCCTTGCACTCTCATGCGCAGTCTGCTAAGATTCTCGACGCTGGCAGCACGCTGCCACGAGTGCTAACTCGAATTACACGTGTGGGAGGCAGTTTTCGTGAATCTCAAGCCTTTGGGCGATCGTCTGGTCGTCGAGCACGTCGAGCAAGCGGATAAAACGTCAGGTGGCGTTTTCTTGCCCGACACCGCCAAGGAGAAGCCCCAGGAGGGCAGCGTCCTCGCGGTCGGATCCGGCCGTACGCTCGACAACGGCACCAAGCTTGCCATGGACGTCAAAGTCGGTGACAAGATCATCTATTCGAAGTACAGCGGCTCCGAGATCAAGCTCGAGGGCAAAGATTACCTGATCATCTCGGAAAAAGACGTTCTGGCCGTCTTCACCGATTCCAAAGTCGCGGTAGGAGTCTAAGTTAGAATGGCTGCTAAAGAACTCGTTTTCGACGAAAACGCGCGTCGCGCGCTCGAGCGCGGGGCGAACATCCTGGCCGACGCCGTCAAGGTGACGCTGGGACCCAAAGGACGCAACGTCGTCCTCGATAAGAAATTCGGTTCGCCGACGATCACGAACGACGGCGTGACCATCGCCAAAGAGATCGAACTCCCCAATACGTTCGAGAACATGGGCGCGCAGCTCGTTAAGGAAGTCGCGTCGAAGACGAACGACATCGCGGGCGACGGCACCACGACCGCGACCGTGCTCGCACAGGCGATCATCCGCGAAGGCCTCCGGAACGTGACGGCCGGCAGCAACCCGCTGCTCATCAAGCGCGGCATCGACAAAGCCGTCTCGCTCGCCGTAGCCGAGATGGAAAAGATGGCTCAGAAAGTCGACACCCCCGAGAAGATCGCGCAAGTCGCGTCGATTTCGGCGAACGATAAAGAGATCGGGAGCTTGATTTCCGAGGCCATGCAGGCCGTCGGCAAAGACGGCGTCATTACGGTCGAAGAGTCGAAATCGTCCGATACCAAAGTCGAGACCAAAGACGGCATGCAGTTCGACAAGGGCTACATCTCGCCGTACATGGTCACCGACAGCGAGCGCATGGAAGCGACGCTCACGGATCCGTACATCCTCGTGACGGAGCGGAAGATCTCGGCCATCGCCGACATCCTGCCGTTGCTCGAGAAGATCGTTCAGGTTCAAAAGCCGCTCGTGCTCATCGCCGAAGACGTCGAAGGCGAAGCCCTCGCGACGCTCGTCGTGAATAAACTGCGCGGCACGTTCACCACGGTCGCGGTCAAGGCGCCGGGTTTCGGCGATCGCCGCAAAGAGATGCTTAAGGACATCGCGACCCTCACGGGCGCGACGGTCATCAGCGAAGAGCTCGGCCTCAAGCTCGATAAGGTCACGCCGGACCTGCTCGGTCAGGCTAAGACCGTCAAGATCACCAAAGAAGAGACCACGATCGTCGACGGCAAGGGCAAGGAAGACGCGATCAAGGGCCGGATCGAGATGATCAAGCGCCAGATCGAAGAGACCGATTCCGATTTCGACCGTGAGAAGCTCCAGGAGCGTCTCGCGAAGCTCTCGGGCGGCGTAGCCGTCATCCAAGTCGGCGCCGCGACCGAAACCGAACTCAAAGAGAAAAAGCACCGCATCGAAGATGCCCTCTCGGCGACCCGCGCGGCCGTTCAAGAAGGCATGATCCCCGGCGGCGGCAGCTCGCTCATCCACGCCCTCAAGGCCCTCGAAGCCTACAAGCCTTCGACGACCAACGGCAACGCGCACACCGCGGTGGACGAGAAGATCGGCATCGACATCATCCGGCGCGCGCTCGAAGAGCCGCTCCGCCAGATCGCGACCAACGCCGGTTTCGAAGGCTCGGTCGAAGTCAACCGCGTGAAGCAGGCCCCCGCGGGCCAGGGCTTCGACGCAATGTCGGGCGAGATCGTCGACATGCTCGGCGCCGGCATCGTCGAGCCGTTCAAAGTAACGCGTTCGGCGCTGCAGAACGCGGCGTCGATCGGTTCGCTGATCCTCACCACGGAGACCCTCATCGCCGATAAGCCGGAACCCAAGACCAACGGCGCGGCCGGCGGCGGGATGCCGGGCGGCGGCATGGGCGGCATGGGCGGCGGCGGCTACGACATGATGTAACTCTCGCGCAAGCGAGAGCCGGCATCGGGATCGTAACGACGACCGGAGCACGTCCGAAGGAAAGGCCGCGCAGCAGTGCGCGGCCTTTTCATTCGCGGTTTCGGACGCTCTCCGGACGCTCGATCGCTATCGTAGCGTCGGGCTGAGGCCAAAGGAGTTACGAAGTGAGAGCGTTCGCTCGAATCCGGGAGTCGTCACCGCGCAGGCCAAGGACGCTCTCGTTCACGCGCGATCTGCTGCTTGCGGTAACGATCATCGTCTACGTAATCGGCTTCGCATATCAGACGGCCGAGGTGCAACAGGTCGGTCTCGGCGGGAGCGATCAGCGGGTCGCAGGAGTTTTCACCCTAGCCGTTGTGGCGTTGCGGCACGGCATCGCGACGTATGCGGTCATCGCCGCGGGCGCACTTGCGCTCGCCGCAGCTGCGGGCGCGGTAGCGAAGCGGCGAGCGAAGGCCAGGCCGTGCGCGCCGCTCATCGCGACGTTACTTATCGCAAGCATCGTCATGGCGGTGGCCGGCAGTGCCTGGTTAGCCTGGATACAAGGTTCTACGGCCGCATAGACGCGATGCGTGCGACGCTACATGAATTCAACTACCTTCGGTGCGTTCTTGGTCCGGCCGGCCGAGTCGAGAACATTGCGGAAGTCCAGCAAAGCCTCGCATGCTCCTAGCACGCCTGCTTCGGGCCGCGAAACTTTTGAAGGCGGTTGCGACGATGGATCACGCCGGCCTGGGACCGCAGGCTGCGGTCTCCGCTGGTCGCCGGCAACCTCCGGTTCGTCTGCGGGCAAGGTTTTTCACCCGCGTAATCGCGCTCCTAATTCGTTCGGCGGCCGTAGCGCCCGCGTCGAATCTATAGGTTCATGCCGCCCGCCACTTCGATACGCTCGGCATTAATCCAGCGATTACTCTCGGAAAGAAGTGAAGCAACCATCGGACCGACGTCGTCGGGTACGCCGGATCGACCCAGTGCGGTAACGGAAGCCACCCGGCGCTTCGCCTCCTCGCTATTACGTAGGTAACCGCCTCCGAAATCGGTCTCGATCGCGCCCGGAGCGACGCTGTTTACTGCAACGCCGCGTTCGCCTAATTCTTTTGCGAGATAGCGCGTGAGTACTTCCAAGGCGCCCTTCATCGACGCGTATGCGACGTTACCCGGAACGGACACCCGCGTCAGACCGCTCGAGATGTTAACGATCCGTCCGCCGTCGGCGATCAGCGGCACGAGCGCCTGCGTCAAGAAAAACACGCCTTTTAAGTTCACGTCGTACAAGCGATCGAATGCGTCTTCGCTAACGTCCGCAAAGGCACCGGGAGCGTATGTTCCGGCATTGTTGACGAGTTGGTCGAAGCGGTCGCGTTGCCACGTCTTGCTCAGCGCGCGCTTTACGGCGGCGGTAAAGGCCGGAAACGCTTTAACGTCCCCGGTGTCGAGGCGCAGCGCCACGCCCCGGGAGCCATGGCGTTCGATTTCGGATACCGCCGATTCGGCGTCGGCACGATTCTCACGATAGGTAAGAATGACGCCCGTGCCCAGTCGTGCCAGGTGTAGGGCCGTGTTTCGGCCGAGGCCGCGGCTGCCTCCGGTAACGATGGCAATCTTCGGGATGGAAGCGTTCGTAGTCATGGGCCGATGATACGGTCCCCCAGGCGGAGAGGCGATGCCGAAAACCGGGTTATTCTTGCACGATCCTCTGAAATGACGGCGACCCGGCGTTCGGCGACGAACGGAGTGGACGATGTCGGAATTGAGCCAGGCGATCGAAGCTTCACTCGCTGCCCGCGGAGCCGGTGACGGCTTCCACGCTTCAGGTTTCCCCGGGCTCTCACTCGCTCGCTCGAGCGAACCTTCCCGACCGATGCACATGGTCTACGTCCCGTCGCTCTGCGTGGTAGCGCAAGGCGCGAAAAGCGTTTTAATAAGCGATAAGCGGCACGACTACGCTGCGGGCCAATATTTGCTCGTCGCAGTCGAGCTACCGCTCCAGGGCCTCGTCACGCAAGCTACGCCGCGCCTGCCATATCTTGGGTTGGTGCTCACGCTCGACGTCGGGCTTCTTTGCGAAATTATCGAACAGCTTCCGCCGCCTGCTCAGGGTAAGCTCGTACGGCACCCGGGGTTGTTCGTCGGCGAGTTGCGGGACGATCTTGCCGATGTCGTGGGCCGCATCGTCGACCTCGAGCACGACGGGGTCGCGTCTCGAGTGCTCGCACCGGCGCTGATGCGCGAGCTTTCATACTATCTGCTCGTCGGTCCATATAGCGAGGCGGTACGTCGCATCGCGCTCGCGACCGGCGCGACGCAACGCATCGCACGAGCGATCGCGGCCGTGCGTCGTGACGTCTCGCAACCGCTCCGCGTCGGCGAACTCGCGGCGATCGCACATATGAGTCCATCGTCGTTCCATCAACACTTCGGCGAATTGACGGCAATGACGCCGATTCAATACCAGAAAAGCCTGAGGTTGCTGGAGGCGCGACGCTTGATGATCGCGGAAGACATGCTGGTAACCGAAGCCGCCCACCGCGTAGGTTACGGTAGTCCTTCTCAATTCAGCCGCGAGTATGCCCGCATGTTCGGGGCGCCCCCACGTCGCGACATCGCTGCGACGCGTTTCGCCGGTTAACAAAATAAGGCCGGCGCACGCGCGCCGCTCGAAGATTGTTCTCGGCAGTACGTGAGGCTCGATTCCCTCGCGAAGCGTGGTGCGAGCCGACTCCGCTACGATACGTGCCGTTCGACTTCTAGCGAAATTTCAGGTGCCGTCGCCGCGGGCGGCGCTCTCACGGCTGGTGCCGTTGCCTCGCCAGCCGGGCTGCTCCCGCCCCGGCCGCAGCGAGGCCGCGAAGGCGCACGATCGGCCGGACAGCGGGCGCGCGCGCCCGATGGCGAATGAGGCGGGCATCACCGACGAGGACGCATGATCTACCAGACGACGACGAGCCCGGACAAACTCGCCCGCAAGCACAAGCAATACGTCCTAACCCCTTGGGTCGCGCAGGGCGCTCACACGGCGCCGACGATCGTTCGCGGCGAGGGCGCGCACATGTACGACGCCGAGGGTCGCGCCTATCTCGATCTCTCATCGGGGCTCGTCGCCAATAATCTCGGCCACGGCCATCCGCGCGTCGTCGCCGCGATGCGTGATCAGCTCGAGCGCATCTGCTACGTGCCGCCGGCGTTATTCAGCGACGTGCGCGCCGAGCTCGCCGAGGAGCTGATCGCGCTCGCGCCCTGGCCCGAGGAGGGCCGCGCGTATTTTACCGCCGCGGGCGCGGACGCAAACGAAGATGCGATGAAGCTGGCCCGCGGCGTGACCGGCCGTCACAAAATCTTGACGGCGTACCGGTCGTTTCATGGTTCCTCGGCCGCCGCTTCGACGCTCAGCGGTGAGAACCGCCGCTGGGGCGCCGAACCCGGCGTACCCGGCGTCGTTCACTTCTTCGCACCGTTTCCGTATCGCAGCCCGTTCCACACGCAGGACCCGCACGAAGAAGTTCGCCGCGCGCTCGCGCATCTCGCCGACGTGATGAGCTACGAGAACCCGCGCGACATCGCGGCCGTGCTGATCGAACCGGTCGTCGGCTCCAACGGCGTCGTCGTCTATCCCGAAGGCTATCTCGCCGGCGTGCGGGCGCTCTGCGACGCGCACGGCATCCTGCTTGCGTTCGACGAGGTCATGACCGGCTTCGGCCGGACGGGCGCGGTGTTCGCGGGCGAGCGTTTCGGCGTGGTCCCCGATCTCATCACCTTCGCGAAGGGCATCACGTCGGCGTACGTGCCGCTCGGCGGCGTCCTCGTTCGCGAAGCGCTCGCGACGACGTTCGACGACCGGCCGCTCGTCATGGGGCATACGTACTCCGGCCATCCGCTCGCGATGGCTACGGCCCGGGCGGTCCTCGCGGCCTATCGCGACGAACGTCTCTTCGACCGCGCTTTAGAGATCGAGCTGCGTTTGCGCCAGGGGCTCGGCGCTCTGCAGGCGCGCCACCCGGTCATCGGGGACGTGCGCGGCGCCGGAGCGTTCTTCGCCCTCGAGTTCGTTCGCGACCGCGAGACGCGCGAGCCGCTCGTCGCCTGGCAGGGCGCCGGACCCGGCATCATGACGACCTTCTTCGGCGCGCTGCGCCGGCACGGCGCATACGCCTTCGGCCGCTACAACACGGCGGTCATCGCGCCGCCGCTCGTCATTACGGACGACGAACTCGATGCCGGCTTCGCCGCGCTCGACGGCGCGCTCGGAGAGCTCGAGGCGGCCGTTCCCAAGTAACCCCGAGCGTGTCCCTCGCCGTGCTCCGCAGACTCTGGCAATTCGACCCGACGCTGATCTCGAAGCGGACCGCCTTTCGCGACGCCGTCGCCGTCGTGGTCGCGCTCGTGACCGGGCTCGTCGTGGGCGGCCCGCAGATCGCGGGCGTGATGGCGATCGGCGCGGTCGGAACGGCCATGGCCGACGGGCCCGACACGGTGCGCGTGCGCGTCGTGCGGCTCTTTATCTCCGCCTGCGCCCTGTCGCTTTCGGCGTTCGTCGGCGCCGTCACGGGCGGCGAGCCGTGGCTCGCGGTACCGGCACTCGCGCTGTGGGCGTTCACCTGCGGCCTCGTCGTCGTCCTCGGGGTGGACGCCACGACGGTGGGCCTCAACAGCATCGTCGTCTTCGTCGTCCTGGAGAACTACGCGCTCGATCCGTGGCGGGCGGCGGGCGTCGCGGGGCTCGTCTTCGGCGGCGGGCTGATCGCGCTCGCCGCCGCGGCGCTTGCGTGGCCGACGCGCGTCAGCCCGCCGCCACGGGCGCTCGCGCCGGCCGACCGGCATCTTGCGGCGCTCGCGG
>CAXUFI010000041.1:0-13523 GCA_964250245.1 uncultured bacterium | reverse complement strand
CTAGCTTCCGACTTACCGTGAGGCCTCGTACACCACTCCCTGGGACGCGATCGAAGCAAGAAAAAAAACCCGGGCACTTGCGGCAAGCTGCAAAGGCGCTAACGGGGCAAAATTTTTGCATTCTAGCCGAGGATCGAGAATCTCGCAACCCATCTCGGGTCAACCCGTCCCAAGTTCGCCAGCCGTGCAAGGCTTGATCCTTGCTTTTTCGGTAGATCGCTTTTCATCTTACCTCGTCGCGCGGGCCAATGATCTAACGCGCGTACTCGCGTTGCACGAATGGAATGCTGCTTTGTGTGCGGCGTTCTATCTCCCGATTCAGGCTGTCGAAGTAGGGCTTCGTAACGCGTGTCATGGTGAGTTGCAGAAACCTTTGGGACGGACTGGCCGCTCGAGGCTCGTTTTCTCGGTCTTGACTTAGGTATCCATCGAAGTATTTACAACGCTAAAACGAAAAGGAAGTCGAGGCGTCCTGGTGATACGCCGCACGTGGTCGCTTCGCTGCATTTCGGGTTCTGGACGTATGTGCTAAGCAAGAAGTTGACCGACAGCATCTGGACACTCGCGATCCATCGCGCGTTCCCTCACTTCGCGACCATAAGTGGTGCGGCGATTCAACCATTTAACGCGGCGAACATTTTCGATAGCGTTAAAACTTTCGGAATCGCGGTTTCATCACGAACCGCTGTTCCACCGTATCTCTCTTCAAGCTGATTATGACCGTCTGCTGGAGGCCGCGTCCTGGATGTCGGCTGATTTGAGGCTCTCGATCGTGGCACAGAGTGCGGCGTGTGCCTCAATGATTGCCTCCGGTCCACCGCCATAGTTTTTACGAGAGGCCCCGTGAGCGAATAAATTCATCCCACGCTGATACGCAATCGTCGGCCAGCGCCACGATCTCAACTAGATCTTGTTGACCGTCAACGTCTTCGTAAACGATGAAAGGCTGCGCGCGGTACTGACGACCTACCGCAAAGCCAGGCGTGCTGGGCCGCGATAAGTTAAAGTGCTTCGTCGCGTTGCAAAGATCGCGGCAGAGCCGGAGGGGCCGGGATTTCGCGACGGCCTGATTCGCCACGTCCTTCGTTGCGGCGCCCGTGGCCACAAGCCAATCCCGTATTGCGAAGCAGCTCTGAAAGAACGCGTATGCGTCGTCGAGCCTCTCTTCTGGCGTTGGGACGACAGACCAATCGGCGCTCCGGAGACGGTCGTGCCAACGACGCATTCGGGCATATTGTGATCGCCAGCCACCGGCGCGGTGTAGGCTAACGTCGACACGCCACCATCGGCTGGATTCAGGATTCATTTGTCGGCGCCGACGGAGCCGCTGCTCGTACGAAGGACATCGTAAAGTGCTGCGCGTTTTCCACGGCTCGTATGAACGCTGCCGCGTTATCAGCTGGCAGGCACAGGGTCTGCGGGTACAACGTGGTCGCGAGCTGATGAAACTCGGTGACAGCACCGAGACTGTGCAAAAGAATTTCGGCAAAAAGCAGGTCTGTTTCGAACAACTGATCGGGATTGTTGACAACCCCGCGTCGAAATGCTCCATCGGGCGTGACGTGAAGCATTGCGCTGTGAGTGTTGTAGTCCATCGTCTCGCGCAGATTGGCGACGCGGATTCCAACGCGGCTCGAATGCAATTGGCGAAGTCGATTCGACCCGTAGCGATTTTTTCGCTCGCGACGCGACAACGTGAACCACACTTCCAGGTCCTGTGGTACATGGGTAAAATGCCGAAGGAGCAACCATGCTTCCATCATGTCGCGCATCGCGTCGGCACCAACGCTCGGCATGCCGTGATACGCCGCCACGAGGCCTACTTCGAGATCTTGTTTCAAACGCTCGGCGAAGAAGACGAGGCTGGCCAATTCAGGCTCGCCTCGGGCGACGGCGCCGAGTTGGTAAAGATGTCTTAGGAGATCGTCGAATCCCGTTGCCCGCACACCATTGTAGCGATATGTGCTCTCCGCAGCGCTACGGTTGCGCGCAGCGCGTTCGAGCACATCTTGCAACGTCTGTGCCTCCTCTCCGCCGGTCACCGTCGTAGGTACGAGTTTGTTCGAGAGCGGTTCATCCATCAGTTAGCTCTTCACGAAGAGATCGTTCCAATTCGAGTGGGAACGCCCGGACGACGTACCGGGAAATGAAAAGTCGGCGGTGTAACTCTTGGATTGCTTAAGATCTGAGAGGAACACCAACCGTGAGATCATCTTACCGCACTCAGCCACGCGCTGCCTAGCCCACCGCTGCAGAGTTGCCGTCCCATCTCGAAGAGATTTGCCGGCGGAGGATCAGCGAGCTGTTCCAGGCCGTCCTCGAAGCTGAGGTCGATGATGCCTTGGAGCGGCTGCGTTACCAACGACGATCGGCTGACGCCAGATAGACGGCAAGACGAAACAAAACGAATGATAATTACTGGCGTCGCTTACAGGAGGCCAAGCAGGGCGCGCGACCTGGCGCTTATTTAACGGCCTGCTAAAGATCCGCTTCCAGAGTGCCGACTCCACGGTTTGCGCTGGGCGAGTACTTAATGGACTGACTCGAGGCGGGTCGCGAGCATCATGAGTAGGCGATCGATAGTATCGCTTGCGTTAGACCCTCGTCCGCAATCATCTGATGCCGTATATCGGGGCACGGCGACTCAAAGGGGTCGACGTTCGGGATATCAAGTTGCTCCTCCAGCGCTGGGCAGAAGCTGATACGGCGAGTTTAATCCGAGCAAAGGCTTTCAAAACTCTCATGGCATCTAGAATGCTACCTTTCGCGACGAGAGCATCTACCAAAATTCGTGTGCCTTCGTCGTGCCGCCGAAGCATCGCTGCGCACCGATCCCGATGTTAACGATCTAACAGACCCAGCGGCTGATGTCCGAAACGGAGCCGCTCTGAATCAAGACCACCATCATCGTGGCAACCATGACGGCCTTTCGAGAAGGCGAGATTTTCGCGTTTGCGCGCGGTAACCGAAAAGGAACCGGCTGCGGTAAGCGAATCGCCCCCACCTCAGGCGGGTGATTTGGCGCTCCGCGCGAAGCAGTTCCGCCTGTTCGAGGACTTGGTTTCAGTCGCGTCTGGCGGGTATCCATGCTTCCGCAATTTTTTTTTTGATTTTTAGCCGAATGCCAGCGCGAAGGCCTTCACGAAGGTTCCAGTCGATCGTGGCGCTTTCACGCACGCTTTAACAAGATCGCGCGCGATTGCCCGCAATTTCGTGTCTCCAAGGACCTGCATTGCGCTTTCGCTCTGCGCGAGCGCATCGTAGAAAGCCGGCTCGTCCTCAGAGAGATCCATCTCTTCGGCCCGCTTTGGTTCACCGCGCAACTCTTTCGCGAACGCAATTAGGTGCTCAATGAGCTGCATGGTGGTAAGAGAGTGATTCTCATACCTATTGATCGCTTCGCTCAACATATCCGAGAACTTCCGCGCTTGAACCGCGTTCTGCCGAGAGCGCATCTTGATCTCATCACGCAAGAGTCGCTCGAGCTCTCACGGGCGAGATTCCGCTGATCTATGCCGGCAAGCTTCGGCAGAAAGTCGTCGGAAAACACCGAAATGTCAGGTCGCTTGACGCCGGCTTGTTCGAGTACATTGACAATGCCGCGTGAGCTGATCGCCTCTGAAACAAGCTGTTGGAGCGCAAGATCGATTTTCCAAGGCTTTGCCCACCGGTGTGCGAGATGTTTACGATCGTTGCGCGCGCCGTCGCTCAGGCCCTACGCGTTTCTCTCGACGAGATCTTGCGGCGATTTGAAGGTGTGATTTCGCCAAAAGTAAAGTTTGGATTTAAGGCCGACTCGCTCTGGCGGAATCAAGGACTATGCTAATGTCGACGAATACTTCCGACAACTTCGTTCTTGATGTTTCTTGTTCGGCTGATCTGGCAGAAAGCCAAGATCGCATTGTCGCCGCGTTCGAGCACGAAGGCATCTCGATTCGTCCCGATTTCAACTACTTCATAAAGTCGGGCGGCGATGTCCCTGCAAACCTTATCCTCGAATTTCTGAAGCTTGTCGGCGAGCACGAAGTTGAACATGTGCTGGATACCCTTACCGATGCGGCATTCGTGGCTATCGGCATCGCGATATCGAAGGTTCGCGCGCTGCTGTCGAACCGCACCTTATTTGTTCACGTTATGACCCGAGCAAGGTTGGGTGGTCGCGTACACTACTATGTTCCTAAACCTCCGGAAGAAGAAAGAGCGCTCAAGGCAATCAGAGCGTTTCAGAAAGAGCTCCCTGATCATGCGCGCGGAGATGTATTTTGGCATGAACATCGATGGATGACAGCTGCCGAATATTTTGAGCTGACCGATCGCAAGACGCAGTAGACTGGGCGCCCGACTGAGCGTCGCCGATTTGGGCGGACCACCGAACCGATTGCTGTTGAAATGCCGGCCGCGACTGCGACGAGAGGATCATTTTTGCTAGCGCCTCTTCCACAATCTAATGTGGCAACAGCGAATGCCTTGGAAACCCATCTAAAAGCGCTTATTGGGGCAAATTTCTTAACGGCGTCAAGACGTATGGCGTTGGGCCTGAGTCAACTGGGAAGGAAGCATGCGTCGAATATATTGTGCGATTTCGACTTCTGTGAGCGGCGTAGAGGCGTGATCTTCGCGTGCGATCCGGCGCTGTGATAGAAAGTCGTGTATTGCGGACTCGAGTATTGTCTTTGCGGACCTAATGAGAACGTAGGCAACGTCGCCATCGCGCACCAGGGCGGATAGGGTACAACGCGCGACGCCCATACGTTTTGCCGCACCCGTGATTGTGTAGGTGAGGGGAACGATCGCGGCTCGCGATGCGGGCATAAAGGTATCTAGTGGAGCCGATCCCGTAGATCTGCTGTTAGCTCTCGCATTTGTTCTGGCCAAATGGCCGGGGGATGTTGCAGAAAAATTTCACCCCCTCGAGGCCGCTCCTCGCGAGAAAACGCGCTTCGACAGCTGCCGTCAGACCTTTACAGCTGTCGGTAAGCGGAAAGTTACGCGGAAGATCGGTCCACAGGGCCTGTCCATAAAATCAAAAACCCGCAGAGATCTTATTCCATACGGGTTTGAAGTGGTGGAGATGTGCGGATTCGAACCGCAGACCCCTTACATGCGAAGCAAGTGCTCTACCAGCTGAGCTACATCCCCAAGGAGTCGAGCCGGGACACGGGCCGGCCGCTAGTAGTACGTTTCGCGCGCGGGTACCCCTGCCGTGCCGGCTTAGACGGGATTGGCGAGATACGGGAACGCTTGCAGCAGCGACGGCCGATTCACGCAGGTAACGCCGTCGCTCGTCAGGTTCGGGTTGGCCGCTTTCTCTCGACCGTCGTCGGCTACGGGGACGGGCGTCGTAAGGCCGAGAGCACCCACGGCGGCGTGCGGATAGGCGGTCGTCGCCAGGTTCCCGTAGACGAGGCCGAGCATCGTGTCGACGACGTCCTCGTTGAGGCCGCGGCCTCCGAAAGCGTTTGCGGGCGCGCCGGCGCAGTCGTCCGCGATCCGGCCGCCGGTCTCCCAGCCGAGATAACTCGCCGTCGTCGCTACGTTGCTGAGGTTTGCGACCAGGACGTCGGGCAAGAGAATGCCGGTCACGTACTGCGCGATCGGGGCGCTGCGGCCCGCGCCTGTTACGAAAGCGGCAACGGCGCTACCGTACGCCGTCCGATCGTTCTGCGGCACCGCGCGATTGTACGCGTCGTGTTGCGCGTACGGGAGAAAGAGCTCTTTGATCCCCGGCTTCCCGATGCGGTCGATCTCTTGGAAATTGATGTTCGCGCCGGTCGTGTCGCCGCCTTGACCGCCATTCGCAAGCGTCGGATCGTTGCTGCAACTCGAGAACGACGCGAGCGATACGCCGGTCGCGAATAGGACGGTTACGAGGCGAAGAATCGCGCGCATCCTATTGACCGTTGCTCGTACTCGTCGTCGCCCAATAGGCGACGACGGCGTTGCCCGTGCCCGCGAGCAACGTTTTCGGTACTTCGACGACGATCGAGAGCACGTTCGAATCGGCGAAGAAGTCGGTCCCGAGCGCGTTAAAGCCCTGCGGGCACGTACCGGTTCCCCCGGGCAAACACGACTTCGCCGTACTTCCTTGATTTCGATCCGGAAAGATCTTGAAGAACTGCTGAACGTCCCAGAAGGCCGGATCGCGCCGCGCACCGGCAAAGACCGTTACTTGGCCCGCCGTCGAACTAAATGAAAAAGATTTATTGACGAAGCCCGAGGCCGTCGCCGCGACGAGCTTCGTCGTCGGGCCCGTCGCGACCGGCGTGGACGGCCCGTATGCCGTGACCGACTGATTCACGCCGGGCGCACCGAATGAAAATTGTAAGACGAGATCCTCGATGGGCCGGCCGCCGGATATCGCTTCGCTACCGTAGTTGTTATCGAACTTCATCGTATACAGCACGCCTTGATCGAACGACGTCGTCAACCCCGCCCCGGCCGGAATGCTCGGGTAGACATCCATGACTACGACCGCATCGCTTTGAATCGGGCTCGGAAACAGGTAGGTGTCGGTGATGTCGGCCGCGGGGCGCTTTACGAGAACAGGAGCGCCCTGCAGGTCGAACCCGTGCGCCGGAACGCCCGCGTACAGCACCGCTACGCCCGCGAAGGCGCAGATCGCGACGAGCCCGGCGTAGAAACGGGGAAAGGTCATTCGGCTTCGTTACGCCCGAGCGCCGCGCAAAGCCTCGCTTATCGCTGCAGCGCCGCGAGCTGCGCTCGAGCGTCGTCGGCATAGACGGCGTGAAAGTGAGCGTTGAGCGCGAGCGCACGTTCGAACCGGCGGCGCGCTTCATTACGGTCGCCGAAATGCAGCGCGACGACGCCCGCATGATATTGCAGAAGCGAATTCTCCGTATCGAAGCGGACGGCTTTGCGAAGCGCGATGCGCGCTTCGTTCCAACGGCCGTCCATCGCCGCGGCCCAGCCGAGCGTGTCTTCGGTGAAGATGTCGTCGCGAACGGCGAGCTCGCGCTTCGCGATGGCGTACGCGTCGCTCGGATAGAGACGATGCTCGGCATAGAAGATCGCGAGGAGCCGGTCCGAGATGCGTTGCGTATTGCCGATGCGCTCGACCATTCGGATGAGCGCGACCGTTTGTGCTGCGGCCGCGGTTTGTCCGAGCGCGCGCTGCGCATCCGCTTCGTATCCCAACGTCTCGGGATAGGGAATTACATTCGCCGAAGCGACCGCGTTCGTCAAACAGTCCTGCCAGCGGCGCAGCGCGCAGTCGAAGCGCGCGGCCGCGCGCGTCGCGTCGACGTAGTTAGGAAAAATCGCGAGCGCCTGACGTTCGTCGTCGAGGGCGGCGTCGTTATCGCCCGCTTCGAACGCCATCTCGCCTTCCCGAAAGAAATACCAGGCACGTTGCTGGGCGGCGTTATCGAAGACGGCGTTTTGATAGGCCGTCGCGGTCGCGAGGAGGTCGCGCGCCGCAACGAGATTCCCGGTGAGTTCGAGATAACGCGATTCGACGACGCGCCAGCCGTCGTCGCGGTCGGAAATCTTGACCGCGGCGAGCCTCTGCCGCGCCGCGGCGTAATCGCCGACTTCCATATCGAGACTCGCTTCGTTAGCATACATCCGGTCGTCGCCCGGATCGAGCGCTTCCACGTAATGCGTCACCGCGAGCGCCTCGTGAAAGCGGTGCAGGGTGAGATCGACGGAGGCCAGCTGCAGCGCCGCCGGAATGTTTCCGCGCGGTTGACGCGCGAGCGAGAGCTTCACCTCGTGCTCGGCACGCAAGACGTCGCCGATGTCGCCGCGCTCGCGGTAACGCTGCAGATACTGCTGCGCGAGCTGCCGCGGGCTCAACATATCCTGGCCGCCCGTTTTGCGGACCATGCCTTCCCAGAAGGCGATCAACTTATCGCGCTGCACGTAATCGGCGGTGACGGGCGCCATCGTCGGTAGCGACGCCGCATGCGCGGCGTTCTCGGCATGCTTGAGATACGCCGGCCAGAGCGCGATCGCGCTCAGCGCGAGCGCCGTGAGGGCCGTCGTTACGATCGTCGTTAAACGTGCCAACTCGTCATCACAAAAAAGAGCCTGCCGGGCTGCGAAGACCCCGGCAGGCGTGAGGGACTAGGATGCTGACCGGAGTGCGTTAGTGCGGCGTGGCCAGATACGGAAACGTATTGGTGGTTAGCTTCGAGGGATCTTCCGCCGGGATGTTCTGTGAGGAGAGACATGTGTTTTCTTTGAGATCGTCGGGTGCGAGACCGAGCGCGGGAATCGTACCGCCGAAAAGGATGCCGAGTTCGAGGTCGATGACGTTGTCGTTTGGCGCGCGGCCGCCGAAGGCTTTCTCGACTTCGTTGCTTAGGAAATACTCAGGGTCGTTGCCCGACGGCGCCGCGCCGGCGAGATTGACCGAGTACTCGTCGGGATAGAGGATGCCTTGCAGCGCGGCACCGTAGTCGGGCCCCGTCCCCGGTCCCGCCGCCCCGTAACGCACGTAATCTTCGCTGAACTTGATATCGCCTTGAATCGTCGCGTCCGCATACGGCTCGACGGCGTTGGATTTCTGGTGATCCTGGAACGGCTCGAACACTTCTTTGATGGCCGGTCGCGAGAGGCGTTCGATTTGAACGTAGGTCGTACGCGGGGGCGGCGGCGTGAGGGTAACGCTGCCGCTGCCGCCGCAGGCGGTCAAACCGGAACCGAGTCCGAGCGCCGCTAGGGCGGTGGCGATTGTCGTAAGTTTCATCATTGCGATTGCTCCTAGCTGCCCGTCGACGAGTTGACGGTCGCCCAAACGTGGATGGCGGACGTGTTATACGGGGGACCGCTAATAAGCGACTTCGGCACCTCGACGACGAGGCTCAGCACGTTGAAGGGCCCGGCGAATAACGTATCGCTCGCGGGGTTGTTCGGCAACGCGCTGCACGCGTACGTGCCGAGCGCGGGTGTGAATGGTCCGGCTCCCGTCGCTTTGGTCGGCGTATTCGACATGGTTCCGGCCGGGAAGCCGTTGAAGCTCGCGAAGGTGACGCCCTTCGGGCACGCCGGATTGGCGTTGCCGGTCTTGTCGTACGCCGGCGTCAAGGCCGCGATATTCGCCGCGTAATCTCCGTTGCAGAGTCCCGCGGGGTTCGCCGCCGTCTCGGGGCCCGGGTCGGCCTGGGATGTGTGGGTACCGTAGTTGCGGTCGCCGGCGAACGTGAAGAAGGCGAAGAGGTCGAAGAAAAACGGGTCGGTCCGCGGGCCGGCAAACAGCTTGATCGTACCGTTCTGCAGTGTCGTCGACGACGTGTTGTACGTCGTCGTTCCGGCCACATTGCCGATGAACGTGTTGGTCGTGCTGACTTCGTTCGGGGCACCAGGACCGTACATCGTGATCTCTTGCGCCGCGCCGGTGCCGGTCACGCCGAGTTGAATGACCTGGTCCTCCACGCCGCTCGCCTTGTGCGAGATCTTGAACTGGTACATGAGCGTCGGGTCGAAGAACTTCGACGTGCCCATGCCGGGCGGAATCAGCGGCGAGACGTCCATCGCGAAGACGACGTTGTTCGCGTTATCCGGAGCCGGGAACACGAACACGTCCGTAATGTCCGCCGAGGTATTGGCGCGCGTGGCCAGATTATAGGTATCTTGGTGGTCGGAACTCTTTGCCGGGTGAGCGGCATAGAGAACCCCGGCCGTGGTAAGGGCGACGACCGCCGTAACCGAACCGATGATTCGCTGTACTTTCATAGGGTTGTTCCTCTCACGTGATTGAGCCGGTTTGAATAGTACGTACAGTTCGTTTACGGCGCGTTTGAGCGAAAACATAAGCGAACACGACGAGAAGCGCCGCGACGATCGCGATGCTGACGTATTTGTCACTCTCCGAGGTCGGGCGTAGCCAACCGAACACGCCCGCAATTTCATAGGCCGCTACGGCGAGCGCGACGACCGTCACCGAGACGATCCAGACGCGCATCGTTCGTGGTTGCAACGACGAACGATCCGAAACGAGCCGGTGCACCAAGACGCTGTCGAGCGTGTCGGTACAAATCATCCCGAGGCAGAACGCCGCGCCGACGACGAGCGCGCCGGTAACCCCGGCGTTGACGCCGAATGCGACCGCGTACGTCGCGATCTGACTCGACGTTTCGAAGCCGAAGCCGAAGAGCAAGCCGACGGGGACGGCGAGCCACGGACTCGAGCCTTCGCGCAGCGCACGCGGCAGCAGCTTCGTCTTCGCTCCGACCAGGCGCGTCCCGCCGCGCCGCAACTGCTGCAGGTTCAGGAAGGCGATCGCGACGAGCACGACGATGCTGATCCACGTCCCGATCGCTTCGATCAACGCGCCGTGCGCTTGAAAGTGAACGCCGAAAATACCGACGAGCGCCGCGATGGACAGGACCATCACCGAATGGCCGCCGGCGAAGAGCGAGCCGCAAAAGCGACTGAGCCATGGCCGCTTCTCGAACGAATTGCGCGTCAGATTGTCGATGGCGGCGAGGTGGTCGGGATCGGCGCCGTGACGCAGCCCGAGCGCGAAGACGGCGAACGTTCCGACGCCGATCATGCGGCCTCCGCGCGGCGATGCGCGAACGGGTGCGAGAACGCGTAACCCACGATGGCGAGCGCTACCGCGGCCGTGATCAACAGGGGCGAGATCGTAACGCCTTGCTGCGCGAACCCTTGGCCGACCATGATCGCGCCGATCGACGAGATGACGACCGCCGAGACGAGCGGACCGTAGATGACGAAACGTTCGAACTGCGGCCGGCCCTGCAAGAAGCTCGCGCCGCGCACGACGGCGATGCCGAGTCCCGTCAGCGTCGCGGCGAGTCCGAAGCTGAACGCAACGATCACGAAGATCCCGTACGCGACTTGATTGAGGGCGAGTGCGGCGAGCAACACGACCAGCGCCGCCGGGCACGGCGCCACGCCGCCGCTCATGGCGGCCCAAACGGTGCCGCCGAACGTGAGCGGCGCCGTGCCGGGGATGGCGTGGGAGCGCGCGTGTTCGAGATCGTCGTGGCCGTGCGTGTGCGCTTCACCCCCGGCATGCGCGTGCGCGTGGCCGGTCGCGCCGTGATGAACGTGCGGATGTTCGTGCGGGTGCGTCGCCGCATGTTCGTGCGCGTGGCCGTGCGCGAACGGTTGCCGGCTCTCGATCTGACGCTGCACGGCGCGCGCGCCGATGACGGCGATCACGATCCCCGACAGCAGCGTGATCCACGGATAGATCGTCTCGGGTACGAAGTAGCCTTTGAAAAGGTTGATCGCGATCCCGAGTGCGAGGACGCCGACCGTATGCGCCACCGTCAGCGCGGCGGCGAGAATTGCGGCCTGCTTTACCGTCGCGCGCGCTCCGACGAGCGACACGGCGAGCAAGGTTTTACCGTGACCGGGTTCGAGCGCGTGCAGCGCGCCGAGCACGATCGCGACGAGGAACGTCAGTGCGACGAAGCTCCAATCGCCCGTGCCGCGAGCCAGCATATCGGAGAGTTGATTCGAGCGCACGGCCGACGGCACGCTACCGGACGCCGGCGTATCGCTCGCGACGTCGTCCACGGTAACGGACGCGACCCGGCCGCCGCGAAGCCCGATCGTCACGGCGGTCGTCGACCGCGGCGAGCCGAGTAACGCGCTCGGATACGCGGTCAATTCATGCGTCGGTTCGGTCCGCGGCGCGACGACGACGTCGTGCCAGCCTAGGCGGCCGGCGAACGTCGTATCGCGAAACTGCAGCGCTCGCACGCCGGCCGCCCGTAGCGGCACGTGGCCGTCGAGCACGAGATAGAGCGTCGGCAAGCCGCCCGCGCCCGGACGCGTACGCGTCTGCACCGCGTCGAGCACGAGCGGCAGCGCCGCACCGGCAGCGGTGAATTGCAACGCGGATACGAGCGACGCGGCTTGCGTTCGCCCGATCGTCGCAAGCTGTGCGGCGTTCGGCGTACCGCTGCCGCCGCCCGCGCGCAGCGCCGAAAACGTCGGAATCTCCGCCATATCGAGCACGTAACGGACGGCGATGCGATCGTTCGCAACGGCCACTTTCGTTAAGTGGTTGATTGTAAAGTTGCCGAGCGGGTGCGCCGCAGCCGGCGCAAACGATAGCAAAACGCTGAGAACAATAAGGATTATGCGAAAACACGGCGGCATCGATTGCCTCTGAAAAGCAGCGTTCGAGAATGACGTCATTGACTACGCTCTAACGTGCCAGAACATCGAGCGGATTCCTCGCAAACTTACGTTACGTAAGAGCCACTTATGTTCCGGAGCTTCATCGTCCGCGTAGCAATAACGATTTTTGCGGCGAACGCGACGCCGTAACGCGCAGCAGCGAGGTGCGTTTTTGCAGGTCGAGCGCCCGCGGTGCGGAGCAATAGTTAACTACTTTGGCTCGCTCGTTACGACGCACGACGCTGGCGGCGAAAATCCCCCTTTCCGAGGGGGAGCGGCTCCTGTATGCTACCGGAGTGAACCAGCGCCGGAGATTCCGCGATATACCGTCGCTGCAAAGAGCGAAGAGCGCAGAATCGCGGAGTGATCCGTGCGCCGAGCGACGCCGGAGCGGCGGGTCGGTGTCGTAGTGCAAAGCGACGCGCCGCAGCGCCGGACGGCCGGCTCCACCGTCATCGAGCAAACACTTCTGGTGCGGGCGTGCCCTGACGAAACGCTGTTGCGGCGAGCCGATCCTGCCCGTGCGGCCGATGCTCGCTCGCGCTTGCTCGCGGCCATCCTGCATCTGCTCGAAACGCGCGACGCCGACATCTTAACGGTCGACGTAATGGTACGCGAGGCGCAGCTCTCGCGGACGACGTTTTATCGCTTGTTCGAGGACCGTGAAGGGGCGCTGCACGCCGCCGCCGATCGCATGCTCGTCGAGTTGCTCGCGACGCTGCCGCGTTTGGACGGTCCGCTCGGAGATGCCGAGCGGACGCGTTTACGCGCCTGGATTAAAGGCTTACTCGACGCGTTGCTGCGACGCTCCCGAGCCTGGTGCAGCGCCGACGAGCGCTGGCGGCGCCGGGTGATCGCCGAACTCGAAACGTATATCGGGCGCTTGCGCGAGGCGCGCCTGGTGCGCTGCGACGCGCCGCGGACCGTTGCGACCGGCGTCGTCTACCTGCTCGACGGCGTGCTCGCGCCCGCGCTGCTCGCGAAGAGAAATGCATTCGACGGAAGCTGCCGCGCGATCGTCGCCGACGTCGCCGAACGGATCGTCTTCGGCACTTAGGGTTCCGCTTCGCGCGCGACCCGGTAGCGGCCGGGTTCGCGCCGTTCCAAGTAACCGGCGGTCGCCAGCGCGTCGAGGACGTCGTTCGTGATCGCGCGCTCGTTCTTATTCGGCATGCCGGCCCAGCGCAGCGCGACGTCGCCCGTCTCGAGTTCGTCTTGCGGAACGAGCAGGCCGCGCACGAACGCCGGGCTTAATTTGAGCCGTTCCATGCGCGACCGCAGCGGCCCGAGGGCGGCGTCGAACGGCGTCGCGGCCGCCGGTCCGCTCGCTTCCGGCAGCGGCGTCCGGGCGGTCTCCGTCGGCGCGAGCGGCAGGGCGGGCTCGCCGCCGATAATTTGCGGCG
>CAXUFI010000040.1:0-13570 GCA_964250245.1 uncultured bacterium | reverse complement strand
TCTTCGACGGAGGCGCGAGCGGCGTCGCCCCCTGCGTCGCGCTCTTCGTCGGCAGCGACTGCGCGGTCGGGAAGATGACGGCCGCGCTCGAATTGACGCGGGCCGCGCACGAACGCGGCACGCGCGCCCGGTTCGTCGCGACCGGTCAGACCGGGATAATGATCGCGGGCGGCGGCACGGCGATCGACCGGACGATCTGCGATTTCTCGAGCGGCGCGGTCGAAGAACTCGTCCTGGGAGCGGCCCCCAGCGCCGATCTGCTCTTCGTCGAAGGTCAAGGCGGCATCAACCACCCGGCCTACGCGCCGGTCACGCTCGCGCTGCTCTTCGGCGCGGCCCCCGACGTCTTAATCCTCGTACACCTGGTAACGCGGACGCTCGTCGAGGATTTCGGCACGCCGCTGCTCTCGCTGCCACGACTCGTGACGCTCTACGAAACGCTCTGCGCCACGGTCAAACCGGCCGCCGTCGCGGGGATCGCGCTCAACACGCACGGCCTCGGCCCCGGCGAGGCACGGGCGGCGATCGCGCGAGCGAGCGCGGAGACCGGCCTCCCCTGCGACGACGTCGTCCGTCACGGGCCGCACGCGCTCTACGACGCGCTCGCGCCGTCGTTCGCACGGAAGACGCGGGCGCTGCGCTGACCCGCCCGCTGCTCCGCCTCACGCGCCTGGCGCTTCTCTTCGCGGCGGCCGCCTGCACGCGCGTCGGCGATACCGCAAACGAGCCGGCGGGAGGCTTACACCCGTGGACCGTGCCGGGACATCTGCGCATCGGCATTACCGACGAACCCGACAATCTCAATCCGATGTTCGCGCACACCGACGCGACCGATCAGATGGACGCACTCATCTTCGCGCCCGTGTTTCGCTATGACACGCACGGAAATTTCGTCCCCGAACTCGCGACGGTCGTGCCCTCGTACGCCAACGGCGGGTTATCGCGCGATTCGAAAACGATCACGCTGCACTTCCGGCGCGGGCTGCGCTGGTCCGACGGCGCCCCGCTCACGGCGCGCGATCTGCGCTTCACCTGGCGCGCGGTCCTGGATAGACGCAACAATACGAAAGCCGTGTACGGCTGGGACGACATCGCCGCGATCGACGTCCCGAACGACGTCACGGCGATCGTGCACCTCAAGCGGCCCAATGCCGACGTGCTCGGCTCCTTCGGCGGCGGCGGCGGGAGCGCGTATCCGCCGCTGCCCGAACATCTTCTCGGCGGACTGCCGAGCCTCAATGCGGCGGCCTTCAACGCGCATCCGCTCTCGAGCGGGCCCTGGCTGCTGAAGGCGTGGAATCACGGCGCCTCGCTGCAATTCGCGCCCAACCCGCTGTACTGGCGGGGACCGCCGCAACTTGCGGCCGTGACGTATTCGATCGTGCCGAACCCCGATACGCTCGTGGCCCAGCTGCGCACGCACGAAATCGACCTCTTGGCGAACGTTCCCGAAGCGCAGTTCGCTCGCGTCTCGGGCGTGCCCGGGCTGCACGTCGCCTCGCACCTCACCGCGAATTGGCGGCGGCTCGCGATCAATTGCGCCCGGCCCGGCTTGCGGGACGTCCGCGTCCGGCTCGCCATCGCCGAAGCGACCGATTGGGACCGGTTGAGCGCGACCGTCTATCACGGCCGCAACACGCGCGCGAGCAGCGACATTCCGCCGGACTCCTGGGCGGCGCCGCACATCCCGCTGTATCGCTACGATCCCAGCGGCGCCCGGCGACTGCTCGAAGGCGCGGGCTGGCGGGCCGCGACGCGCGGAGCGGTGCGTAGCAAGGACGGCGTCGCGCTGCACTTCGTCATCTCAGCCACGACCAAACCCGGCAACGAGCAGGCCGAAGTGCAGATGCAGCAGGCGCTGCGAGCCGTCGGCATCGAGCTCGAGATCAAGAATTATCCGACGAGCGAGCTCTTCGCGCAGACGGGCCCGCTCTATACGGGCCGGTACGACCTCGAGTGGTCGATCGATACGAACGGGCCCGACCCGGACAATCAGGGCAACTGGAGCGGCGACTTCCTACCGCCCAAGGGGATGAATACACACTTTCTGCGCGATCCCGTCATCACGGCCACTGCCGACGCGGCGCTGCGCACCTTCGACCGCGGCCGCCGCAAGGCGCTCTATCAGCGCGAAGAGGAGCGGATCCACGAGCTCGTGCCGGCCGTTTTCCTTTATTGGGAGACCGGCACGGCCGCCTATAACGACGACCTGCGCCATTACGAGCCCGCCGAATACATCACCGACAATTGGAATTCGTGGCGCTGGACGCTGGCGCGGACTCCGTAAATGCCCCGAAGCATGGACTAATACAGAGCGAAGAAGTAAGATTTAGGACAGCTTCGCAACAATTCTTGCTCCCCGGCATCCTGCATCGGAACTTCATTTTGATCGACGAATGGGCCGTCCCGAGCGCCACCGCGCGCTATGCCGAGGCGCTCGGAGCCTACCGTCAAGCCCGCTTCAGCGACGCTCTCGGCTTGCTGCGGGACGCTCGCACCCCGGCGGCGGAGCCGGCCGCGTTCTTGCTCTACGCGCGCATTCTCCTGCGGACGAATCCGACCGATGCGATCGCCCTGCTGGCCCGGTATCACGAAGCGTCGACGCTGCCGGAGTACCGGCACGAAGCGGCGCTGCTGCTGGCGACGGCGCAGGCGCGGATGACCGATTTCAAGAGCGCCACGGCCGGGCTGCAGCGCGTCCGGGAAGCGCTGACGCCCGCCACGGCGGCCTTCGCGCGGCTCTCCGACGAGTTGCAGTACCGCGAAGCGTTGACGCTTTGGATGCAGCGCAAACTGCTGCCGGCCGAGGCGGCGCTGTCGTCGCTCGTCGCCGACCCGGCGGCGGGGTACTACGTCGAAGCGCTCATCTTGGCGGGCGCCGTCTCAGCCGCTCGCGGACGATTCGAAGAGCAAGCCGCGACGCTGCTCAAGGCGCTGCGCGCGGTCCTCGCGGCCGAAACGCGCGACGTGTTGCACTGGGCGCACGTCACGGCGCAGCTATCGTATCTCGCCCGAGAGATGCCGAGCCCGTCGCTGCGAACCGCCGTTCTCGAGAACGTCGACGAAATTCCTTGGACGACGGATATCGCCGATCTGCACTTCACGGCGCTTAAAGCCGTCGGCTGGCGCTACGCGCTCGACGGTGACTATCTTTCGGCGTTCCGGACGCTCAAACGCGCCGGCCGCGTCGCTCCGACCGAAGCTTGGCAAGTCGTCGCCATGTGCGATCGCGCCTCGCTCGCGCAAGGCTTGGGCGAGCGGCGCTTTACCGAACAGGAACTCGACGACATCAGCGAAGTCGCCGACCACATCCAGTGGCGGACGGTCTCGGGCGAAGAACGGCTGGCGCTGTTGCTGCTGGCGGTCTTGTACGCTCCGAGCGACGGCGCGCTCGCTCTTTCGTACATCGCCCGCTTTCAAGAGACCGGCATGCGTTTCGACGCGCTCCTTTCGGCCAACGACGACCGGCGGCTCAAGGCGACGGTCGACTATTCGTTGGGTTACGTGTACGCGCGCTTGAATTACCGCGAAGAAGCGCTGACGTGTCTACAAGACGCCTGGACCACGTTCGACGTCATCGGTTACGATTGGCGAGCGGCGCGTTGCGCGAAGGAGATCTCGGCCCTCACGCGCGATCGCGCTTGGCTCGCGCGGGGGCGCGAAAAGATCGCGGCCTATCCGCGCTCCTGGATCGCCGCGGAGATCGACGCGGCTTCCGGTGATACTCGCGACGAAGCGGCGGCGAGCGTGAGCGCGCAACCGTCGCGCGCCGGCCGCGACGCGCTCCTGACGCCGGCGCAACGAGAGGTCTATCGCTTGCTGATGGACGGCATCGCGGTTAGCGAGATCGCGCGTCTCTTCGAGCGCAGCGAATACACGATTCGCAACCATATCAAAGCGATCTTCAAGACGTTCCACGTCAACAGTCGCGCGGCGCTCATGCGCTCGCGGCCCGACCGCCTGTAAGCTCTCTCGGCTCGCCGCCGATCGCGGCGAATGCTTCTTTCATCGCGCCAGCACCGGTAGCGCGACGCACGAGGCGCCCCGCACCGTAGCTAACAGCGCGCAAACTACAGGCAGACAATTTCGATGAAGCTTCGGGGCGCATTCGAAAATTAGTAGTGACTTAGATTAGCTAGTCATAGTAGGTTAGGTGCGTGGCTAAGAAGCCGGCAACGAACCGTCGCCGTTCGCGACAAGAAAGTATCACTATGCGCAAGCTCATCTTTATTTTGTCCGCGGCGTCGGTGGCGACCGGTTTGCTCTGCGGTTGTAACACGGCGGCGTTATCGGGCCGGACCGCTGCGGCCGGGGAGATGCGGTCGATGGATAATTTCGGCGGCGTCTTAAGCGTCCGGCAGAAGGCGGCACGGCCCGTCGCCACCGGGCGTAGCCGCGCGCTCGATAACTTCGGCGGCGTCCTCTAGCCCTAGGGGCGACATCCCCGAGGACCGGCTCGAACCCGTGACTTTGCAACCGGAGCGCGACGCGGATGGCGATCGAACGACCGGGTTCGAGACGGCGCGGAGGCTAGAAGCGTCGACATCGCAGGACGATCGCGCCGCTTTACATTCTCGTTAAGGCTAGACGCGCGTAGCGCTCGCGCGTCATTCCCTAATGTCCGGCGCAATGCTACAACAACCCGCGTGGGTCGAACGCGGCCAAAATAGCCGACGGCAGATGGGTGATCGTGCGCATAAAGAATGGACAGGATTCGCCCTGCGATTGCGGGGCGCTGGCGGATGATGGAATGACGCCGGCCGAAGGGTGTTCGCTCGGAATCCGCACCGTGTCGCACACGCTGGAAGGTCACCTAGCCGAACAGCTGCGGTATCTCGCCTATCGCGAGCGCGTGAGCGAGAGCGCCGTCATCGAGTTCGCGCTGCGCGGTCTCTTAGAGAGCGGGAACGAGCGGCTGGGACAGCGCCTGCGCGACGGCGGCGCCACCCTGCGCCGAAAAGTTAAGTAACGCGCGCGTGCAGAGCGAAGGGACGCGCCGCGACCGGCGGTTTCGCATCGGCGGCTTCCTGCGCGAGCGCGAGGAGGCTCGCGATACGGCGTCGCTGCTCGCGGCGCTGCAAAACGATATCCTGCAGATCGCGAGCCTGCGCGCGCCCGATATGGCGATCGCGCACCTCTTACGTGTCGCCGTCGAACGCTTACGTTTCGGCGGCGGAACGTACTTCAGCGTCGATCGCGAGCACGGCATCCGATCGCGCTGGCACGTCGACGCCTCGGCTCGCGTCGCGCCGGCTTCCCAGGCCCCGACCATCTTCGAGGAGGTTATGCTCGTGCGAGCGCTGCGCGGCGAAGCCACGACCGGTCACGGCCCGGACGCTACGGCCGGCCAGGCGCGCGGGCGCTATCTCGTCTGCCCCGTCGTGCACGGCACGACGACGCTCGGCGTCGTCTTTCTCGATCGTTATGGGCCGGGCGAACTGCCCGAGGCCTGGCCACGGCTCGTGGCGGCGCTCGCGAAAGCGGCGGCGCTCTCGCTGGGAAATAGCCTGCTGCTCGACCGCGCGTACGATTTGGCGAGCCGTGACGGATTGACGGGCTTACTGAATCGGCGCGCCCTCGCCGAACGGCTGCCGCTCGAACTCGAGTTATGCCGCGACCGCAAGACGCTGCTTACCTACGCGCTGATCGACGTCGACGATCTCAAACGCATCAACGATAGCGGCGGCCATTTGCAGGGCGATGCCGTCCTCATGCGCGTTGCCGAGGCGCTCGTGCAATGTTCGCGGGCGGGCGACGTCGTCGGCCGTTACGGCGGCGACGAGTTCGTCGTCATGCTGCCGCTCGCCAAAGGTGACGTCGCGCGAGACCTCGTGGCCCGGCTTTCCGCTCGCCTGCGCACGGACGGCCTGCGTTGTTCGATCGGCGCCGCGCTCTACCCGCGCGACGGCTGCGACGAACGCTCCTTAACGCGCGCGGCCGACGGCGCGCTCTACGCGCTCAAGGCCGCGGGCAAAAACGGCTATACCTTTGCGTAGGATTGCGAGCGCATAAGAGCCGATGAGGGCCCGCATGCCGGCAGCAGCGCTCGAATGTTGACGCTCGTCCGACCCGAAGTCCGCGACGAGCTGCTCGTGCCGGTCGGACCGACGCGCGAAGCGATCGTCTCCTGGAACACGCGCACGCTCGACGGCGCGGTCGACTTACGCTTTAACGCGGCCGACGGGCGCACGTCGTCGTGGCGGCCCTCCGGGCGCTGCGCAGGGGGGGGGCGCCGCGGGGGCGCGCGCCGCGACTGGTTCGTGCGCATCGAGACCGACGTCGTGCGCGCCGACGTCGATCTCGTTACCGTCGCCGTTCGCAGCGCGCGGCCGCTGGACGCGCTCTTCGTCAGTACGCCCGATTACGGCGCGCCGTCGCCCATCGTCGCCCTGCCGGCCGTCGAGCTCGCAGTCCCGCCGTACTCGCAATACGCCTCCTGTCACGCGGGCGAGCGCGGCTGGTGCGCGCCCGCGTCGCTCGCGATGCTGCTCGCGTACCGCGGCTACCCCGTCGACGTGCCGGTCGTGGCGCGCGAAGTCTTCGACGAGCGTTACGGCGGGACGGGCAACTGGGCGTTCAACACCGCGTTCGCCGGCCTGCTCGGCTTTCGCGCCGCGGTCGTACATTTGCGCGACCTCGCGCACGCGCACGCCTTTCTCGCGGACGACATCCCGCTCGCGCTCTCCGTCGCCTGGGAGCGCGACGCCTTGCCCGGCGCACCGCTACCGGCCTCGGCGGGCCACCTCGTCGTACTGCGCGGCATCGCTCCCGACGGCGCGCCGCTCGTTAACGATCCGGCACGACCCGAGGTCGTTTGCAGTTATGCGCGCGCGGCGTTCGAACGCGCGTGGCTCGGACACGGCGGCATCGCGTTCGCCGTCGTGCCGGCGCCGCTCGAAGGCGAGCTGCTGCGCTTGGCCAACGCGTGAAGCCGCGCGCGACGCAGCCCGGCGACCGGGTAGCGGCACCGACGGCGATGCCGCCACCGCTGCACCTCGTTCTCGTCGAACCGCAGATACCACCCAATACCGGCAACGTCGCGCGACTCTGTGCCGCGACCGGCTGCGCGCTCCACCTCGTCGAACCGCTCGGCTTCTCGCTCGCGAATCGCGAACTCAAACGCGCCGGACTCGATTACTGGGATGCGTTGACGATTCGCGTTCACGCCTCGCTCGACGCGTTCGTCGCGGATTGGACGGCGCCGCTCTGGCTCTTCTCGACACGCGCGACGCGGCTCTACGATAGCGCCCCGTTCGAGCGCGGCGCGGCCCTCGTCTTCGGAAAAGAAACGGCCGGGCTGCCGCAAACGCTGCTCGACGCGCGACCCGACCGGACGCTGCGCGTGCCGATGCGACCGGCCGCTGTGCGCAGCCTCAACCTCTCGACCTGCGTCGGCATCGCCGCATACGCCGCCCTCGCCAAACTTGGCTTCCCCTAACTCACCTACCGCGGCGTTCGACCGCCGCGCGGCGCGCATCGTCGACTGCGAACGCTGCCCCGAATTACGCGCCTACTGCGCCCGCATCGCCGCAGAAAAGAAACGCGAGCATCGCGAGAAGCCGTACTGGGGGAAGCCCGTGCCCGCTTTCGGCGATCCGGCGGCGCGCGTGCTGCTGGTCGGGCTCGCGCCGGGCGCGCACGGGTCGAACCGGACCGGCCGCATGTTTACGGGCGACGCTTCGGGCGAGTGGCTGTATCGCGCGCTCTTTCGCGCGGGGTTCGCGAACCACCCGCCCCCCCGCGCCGGGGCCGCGGGCTGGGGTCTCCGCGCCGCGCTCACCCCGCCCGCGGGGCGTGGCGCGCCGCCGCAGAATAAGCCGACGCCCGAGCAGCTGCGGCGCTGCTTCCCGTATCTCATCGAGGACGTCGCCGCGCTCGACCGGCTGCGCGTCGTCGTCGGCCTCGGCGCGATCGGCACGCGCGCGGCCGCAGCGGCCCTAGCGGCGGCGGGGTATTCGTTGGAGACGCGCCCCGAGTTCGGCCACGGCCGCGAAACCGTCGCGCGCCGCGCCGGCGGGGCGGCGCCCGTCACGCTGCTCGCGTCATACCATCCGAGCCGCCAAAACACGAACACGGGCCTGCTGACGGAACCGATGCTCGACGCGATCTTTACGCGCGCGCAAGCGCTTGCGAACCGGTAGGAGGCGGACGCTTGCTGCGATCCGATCTGCGCGCGATAGCGCACGGAGCCGCTGTAAGATGGCCAACGACCCGCCGATACTAAAATACGATGAACAACCCGCCACGGCGAAAACGTTCCTGACACGAGTGCGTCGCCAGGCTTCTGAGCGGTACCGAACCTTGCCGGGTCTGGCCGCAATGACAGTTCTAGATTACCGGACCTGGGCTCATTCCGACATCTTCGAAAACGTTCAACGTGGCGTGTGCGGAGTTTCTCGTTGGCGCAGCACTTTACAGCCCATCCGCGGGACGGCTGGACTGGTTACGACCTGCGATACGGCGACTACAAGATCGAAGTTAAATCAAGCGCTTATCCTCAGGCTTGGGCGCAGCCGGCGCTCTCAAATATCGTTTCGCATCGGTTTGAAGCACAAACCAATCCAAAAGGAGATATGGAAAAGGACCCGCGTTACGTAGCAGATTGCTTCGTCTTCTGCGTGTTCGCCAACAAGGATCCGGGAACAGCCGATGTGCTCGATGCAGCACGCTTGAAAATTCTACGTCGTGCCGATAACGCGCCTGATCGAATTTTGCAACGTCGCCAAGAGCGTAGGCGAGAAGAGAGTAAGTCGGATCACCACCGCGGTGCCATACACGGAATCGCGAGAGCGAATCGATGCCACCAGCGCCTCTAAACGCGTATTCGAGGGCGCGAAGAGCACGGCTGCCGATGACTCACGGCCGCAACGAGTGCAATCGTTGAACACTTTTGCGGTTTGGGAACGCGGGACGCAACGGCGTCCGGTTCTCGTGCGAGCGGCAAACGCCGCGGATGCCTACCTGTTAGCCCGCGCAGACCCCGTCTTAGCAGCACTTGGAACCACAATCGCCGGTCGAGAGCGTTCGCGCGAGCAAGTCGCGGAATGACTTGCTCTTGGGGCTGTGGATTTGCGCGATAGCGAAAACCAAGGGGCCGCTTTCTGAGGGCCGACCTCGGCCGTCGCTAGTTGGGGCTAAACGCATCGCCGGACTTGCAGAAGCGCGCGCTACGTTCGTCATCGTCGGCATGGTCGCCGGACAGCTCTACGGGTCTCGGATAGCAACCTTCGATCTCGATATCGTTTACGAAGCGGATGCGGCCAACATGGCACGCATAGCAGCGGATTTGCTCAGCATCGGTGCGTACGTACAAGAGACGTGGCCGAACGAGGGTACGGCTTCCGATTTCACCCTCGACGTTTTTCTACGCGAGAGAAGCCTTACGATCGGTACCAGCGAGGGCGAGATCGATCTGTCACATCGCATCGACGGGATCGAAACGTATGCTGAGGTCTACCGGCAGAGTGCTCCGCTGGCAACGGCCGAAGGACGCGAAATTCGCGTGCTGACGCTGCAAGGTCTCATTGCCGCGAAGCGCGCGAGCAATCGCGAAAGATCGGCTGCATATCGTGGAACTCGAAGCGCTCGCGGACATCAACAGCCATCGCGAGCCAAAAGCGCAATGAGTGCCGCGCCGCAGCCCGGCTTACGTCGTCGCTTTCGAAAAGACCACGGCGTCTCCGCCGCTCGCCGACGTCAGATACAGTTTGCCGTCGTGCGCGTCGTAGGTGTACTCGCGCGGCGTCGTGCCTTCCGTTATGCGGACGGTCTTCGAATCGACGATCGCATACGAATCGTCCTCTTCGAGGATCTTCGGCGCTTTCTTAATCACGCCCGCGAGCGCTCCGCCCGCCGCCACGTACGAGGCTTTGAGCGTCCCGTCGGCTTCGAACGATAGGCGGGTGAATTCGGGATCGTTCGGTTTGGGTGCCGGCGTGTCTCCGTCGCGCAACCACGTGCCTGCAAGCGGCGAAACCTCGCGCGTCGCTTGCTTCGTCGATGCACTGCTGCAAGCGGCGACGGTCAGCATGGTAAGCGCGGCGGCCGCCGCGCGCATCCGGTAAGCGGGCGCGTTCATTTGCCCTTTACCTGCAGACCGAGATCGCGCAGCAAGGCGCCGGGTACGCCGGAGGGCGCGTCCATCATCAGATCGCGCGCCACTTGGTTCTTCGGAAACGCGATGACGTCGCGAATCGAAAGTTCACCGCAGGCGAGCATCGCGAGCCGATCCACGCCCCAGGCCATGCCGCCGTGCGGCGGCGCCCCGTAGCGCAACGCTTCCATAAAGAATCCGAAACGATCTTCGATCTCCGCGTCCGAAAGTCCGAATACTTTGAAGATGCGCTTCTGAAATTCGGGATCGTGAATGCGGATCGAGCCGCTGCCGAGTTCGAAGCCGTTGAGAACCAGATCGTAGTGTTGCGCGCGCATCGCGAGCGGATCGGTCGACAACAGTCCCTCCTCGCCCGCCCGGGGCGCCGTAAACGGATGATGCGTGGGAGCGATCTCGCCGCTTTGCGCGTCGCGTTCGAAGAGCGGGAAACCGACGACCCAGCAAAATGCGAACTCGGCCGCGTCGCGCAGCCCGAGCCGTTCTGCGACGTAGAGCCGTAACCGGCCGGCGACGTCGCCGGCAACGTCCGCTTTTCCGGCGACGAGCAGCAGCGCATCGCCCGGCTCCAGCGCCGCCTGCGCGTAGAGCGCGGCGACCGTCGCATCGTCGAGTAATTTCGCAATCGAAGATTTCCAGCCGTCCGCCGGATAACTGATCCAAATCAAACCGCCCGCGCCGAACCCTTTCGCAACCTCGGTCAGCGTGTCGAATTCACGCCGCGAGAGCCGCGCGCCGCCGGGATAGCGCACCCCCGCGATGCGGCTACCCGGATCGGCGACGTGGTCGGCCAAGAATGCGATGTTCGTGCCGGCGAATACCGGCCGGGCGTCGATAAGTTGCAGTTCGAAGCGCAGATCGGGTTTGTCGCTGCCGTACCGTTCCAGCGCTTCCGCGTGCGTCAAGCGCGGGATCGGCCGCGGTATCGTCACGCCGAGCGCGCGTTGCCAGACGAACGCGATGCAATCTTCCATGACCGCCATGACGTCCTCCTGATCGACGAAGGACATCTCGACGTCGAGCTGCGTGAATTCGGGTTGCCGATCCGAGCGCGAATCTTCATCGCGGAAGCAGCGCGCGATCTGCATGTAGCGCCCGAGCCCGCCGATCATGAGGATCTGTTTGAGCAGTTGCGGCGATTGCGGCAGGGCGTAGAACGTGCCGGGATGGACGCGGCTCGGCACGAGATAATCGCGCGCGCCTTCGGGCGTCGACTTGATGAGGCACGGCGTCTCGATTTCGAGGAAGCCGCGCTCGTCGAAGAAGTCGCGGATCGCCTTGACGATTTTATGCCGCACGGTCAGATTGCGTTGCAGACGCGGCCGGCGTAAATCGAGATAACGGTACTTCAGGCGCAGCGACTCGTCGACGTCGCTCTCCGCATTGATCGGAAACGGCGGCGTGAGCGAGCGCGCGAGCACCGCCAGCCCCTGGACCGCGAGCTCGATCGCGCCGGTCGCGAGTTTCGTATTCTCGGTCCCCGCGGGCCGTAAACGAACGCGACCGCTTACCGCGATCACGTCTTCGTTACGCAACGACTGCGCGAACTCGAACGCCTGCTCCGCCACAGCCGGGTCGAAAACGATCTGCGTGATGCCGTCGCGGTCGCGAATGTCGACGAACACGAGCCCGCCGTGATCGCGCCGCCGGTTGACCCAGCCGCGCAGTTCGACCGCGTCGCCGACGTCGGCGGCCGCCAGCGCTCCGCACGACTTATCCCGCACTCGTATCACGTTCCGTGCTCCAGCGCGTCCGTAACGCCGCGCAAATAATAGAATTGATAGACGACGTTGCGCGCCAAACCGCCGCCGCGAGCGCCGGCCCGGTCGAGCAGGCGCACTGCCGCCGGCATGCGCCGCAGCAAGCCGTAGGCCGCGAGTGAAAAGCGCGTCATGCCGAGCCGCAGTTTAACGACGAGCGAGCGGTGTTTGCGATAGAAGCGGACCGTCGACCGGCCCGCGAGCTCCATCTTCCGCTTCTGTTCGTCGTACGGTACCGGATGCCAGTGGTAGTTGACCGCCCGCGGTTCGTACGCGAGGCGAATCCCCGCCTGCTGCAAGCGATAGCCGAGCTCCAAATCCTCGTGGCCGTAACCGGTGAACTCCTCATCGAAGCCGTGCACGCGGTCGAGCTCGTCCTTGCGTACCGAGGCGTTCCCCGTCAGGAAGTAGAGCCACGATAGACGCCGCCGCGAGTCCGGGTGCAGCGGCCGGCGCTCGGCGGGGTGGGCCCGCAACCGCTCGTATTCTTCCAGCGACGAAACTTGCAATTCCTGACCGACCACGGCGAGACGGTCGCCCGCGGCATGCCGTTCGAGATGTCGCGACACGAGATCGGTCGCGGCCAAAATATCGGCATCCGTGAAGAGGACGATCGCACCTCGCGCGGCGCTCACGCCGGCGTTGCGCGCCATGGCGCGGCCGGTATAGGGGCCCGGCACGTGCCGCAGGCGCGGGTATTCCTTCACGGTGTCGGCGAGATAGCTCGCGGTGCCGTCGGTCGAGAGCGAATCGGCCACGACGATCTCGTAGCGTTCGGCGCGCACGTCCTGCCGTAAGAGCGACGGAATGACGTGCACGAGCGTATCGAGCCGATTAAACGTCGGAATGACGACCGTCAGTTCGGGATGGTTCATACGTGATCCGCGTACGCCGGAGGAGGGCACGCTAAAAGCTTTCGGGCCGCCGCAAGAATGTCGGCTCGCGAAGCGGCGAGTTCCTCGGCCGCGGCGCCGGCCGGTTTGCGAAGGCAAACGGCCGGAACGCGATACGGCGACCACTCTTGCGAGCTGAGATGGAAGTAGCGGTGTTCGAAGAGCACGACCGTGGGCCTGCGCGCGGCGCTCGCGACGTGGGTCGCGCCCGTATCCACCGTGAGGACGAGCCGGCTCTTCTCGAAGACGGCGGCCCACTGCGCGAACGACAGGTCGCCGACGACCGCGTCGGCGAGACCGTCGGCCCGAAAGCGCATCGCCTCCGCCGCGGCCTCGGGGCCGTACGTGACGACGAGCGGCACGCCGAGCGCGCGCAGTTGCCGCGCGAGTTCGGCCGTGCTCGCATAGGTGCTGCCGTTTGCGAACCAGCGCGCGCCCAAGTGCAAGGCGATCCCGTTCGCGGGCACGCGAGCGACGGCTTCGCGGTCGCCGGCCGCGATCGGCAAGACGAGATCCCGGGCGAGCACGGTACCGCCGGCGAGCCGTACCAGGTCGAGGACCTGGTCGACTTCGTGTCGCGTCCGGCGACCGGGATCGCGTTCGCTGAGCTCGGGATCGGCCTCGGAGATGCCGAGCTTCGTCAGGTAACGGCGCGCCGTCAAGCGCGCGAAGTACCGCCGCACGTACGTGTAGCCGACGCGGGCCGGCGCGGCCGTGCCGGCGACGAGCGCGAAATCCGGCGCCTGGGGAGCGAGCGCGATCGCGAGGTCGCACGCGCCGCGGAAGCGCCTGCCGAAGCGTCCCGC
>CAXUFI010000039.1:0-13715 GCA_964250245.1 uncultured bacterium | reverse complement strand
CAGCGGAACTGCGCGGGCGGGACCGGAGCGAAGCGAACGCGTGCGGGCCCGGCGTAAGCGTTCGTTTAGATTGGAGTCACGACCGTCCGCGACGCTTCGTAAGCGTCGTCGATAAGATGTTTACGATCGATCGGCTCGGCTGGTACCGGCACGCTCTCGCGATGCGGCTGCTTATTCCCGACGAGATACGTTGCGGACATCCTGGGGGCGATCACGATGCAAATTTGCATCTGCAGGCATTACGCGCGGCGGCCGTGTCGGCGCTCGGCAATCCGCTCCTTGCGGCGTGTCTGCCGAATTTCTCCGTCACGACCGCGTGGCTCGACACGCTCGAAGGCGGCGCGGAAGCTCGCGCCATCGCCGGGCTTCGAGACGCCTTGTTGCCCTACGTTGAGGACGGCGCGGACTTTCCGCTGCCCGACCCGCTCGCCGCGCAGACCGTCGGCGCCGTCGGCCGTCGCGAACTTCTCGCGCTCGGCGCACTCGGCGTCGACGCATTCATTCCGATCCTCATTCCGACGGAATCTCATGACGCCAAACTCACACGGTGCCTGCACGACTATCGCGCACTACTCATGGAGCTCTTCGGGCAGACGGCGCGCAGCGCCGAATCGGTCCGGACAAACCAGATGGCGCAGCCGAATTATTCGCTCGACGATCGCCTCTGGCAGCTCGCCGGTGCCGTTGGGGAAACCTTCGGCGATCGCGCGTACGCGACGTAATAAAGCCCGCAGCCTTGCAAGCCGTACAACTCATTCTGCCGGCAATCGCGACCGCCGCGCTCGGGACCGCGTTGCTCGTGCCGCTGCGTGACGACCGTCCGGGCCGTCGGGCGACGATCGGACGCGGTTCCGAGCCGCTGC
Organism: uncultured bacterium; assembly: GCA_964250245.1. Classification (GTDB taxonomy): domain Bacteria; phylum Vulcanimicrobiota; class Vulcanimicrobiia; order Vulcanimicrobiales; family Vulcanimicrobiaceae; genus CAXTIY01. Next base: position 12,852 of record CAXUFI010000039.1, on the reverse strand, counting down.
GTCCCCAGTTCCCCGGCGAGTCGCTCTCCGCGCCGCCGCTCGATGAAGAGGACGTCCCGCTTACTACGGATCTGGAACTCGATGAGCGTAATGCGGTGAAGCTTGCGGAGCGATCGCCGACGACGGTCGTGGAGCGCAGGGCAGCGCCGCCTGCGGAGCATACTGCGCCGGAGCCTGCCGAGTGCGATGCAGTGGCCGAGCGCGATGCAGTCGAGCCTGCCGAGCGCGATGCAGTCGAGCCTGCCGAGCGAGACGCAGCGGCGTCTGCCGAGATTACCGCAGCGCAGCAGGCCGAACGCGATGGAGCGGAGCGCGCCGGGCCTGCGGCAGCGGAGCGTACCGTTGCCGGGTCGGCGCCGCTGCACGCGGCCGGCCCGTTCGGGGCTCTCGTGTCGTCGCCGTTCGTCGCGTTTGGAGACGTTTGGCGCCGTTACGTTAGGCCGCCGGTTACGCTAACGAGCCGGCCGGCGCGCGCGGCCGAGAGTGCCGACGCCGCCTCTTCCGTTAGCGAGCCGATGAACGCCCGTCGCTCGTTTGCAGCCGAAGTCGCCGAGTTACTCGGCCGGCCTGCGAAGCCCGACCGCGCCGCCGCAGCCGCCGACACGCCGAACGCCGCACGCGCTAGCGAAAACAACGCGGAATATGCCGACGCGTGCGTGCCGCTGCCTTCGATACAGTCGACGGACTGGGTCTCGCCCATCATCGTGCAGTCCGCGGAGCACGACGCAACGGCCGCAATGCCGGTCGATTCGCCGGCTCGTAACGGAACGACCGAATTAGCGAGTAATGAGCCGCTGCGCCCGCCTCACGACTCGCTACCGGCTACACCGGCCGCCGCTACGCCGCAGGCCGCGAGCGGCAGTCTCCCGACAAACTTCGAAGCGAGCATCCCGAACGTCGCTACGCCGCAGGCCGCGCTGCCGCGGGCGCAGGAGATCGTGGTCAGCGCCGTGCGACCGGCGCTCGAACGCGTCGTGCCGCTGACGCGCCTTCCGCTGCGGCCGCAGACGAACGCGCTCACCTGGCCGCCGAAGCTCGAGGGCCGCACGGGCGATTGCGCTGCGTCGCCGGGACAGCGTCACGCGATCCTGGAACGACTACTCGAACGGCCCGCTTCCCTTCGCTTCAACGTGATCGAGCTCGCCTACCGCGAAGAGGACGCCACCGGTCGCGCGCTCGCGTTGCGTGTGATCGCCCGGCATTTCGCGCCCGACGGCGACGCGCTCTTCCGGGAAGCACTTCGCCACGGCTCCGACGAGGAGCGTTCGATCGCCATCGACGCGCTGGCCGCAAGCGGCTTGCGCGATGCATTAACGGTCGCTTTCGACGATCGTCTCGAGGCGCTCGCGGCGAAGGCCGCGCTCGCGTTCGTCGGCACGTTCGTGAAGGAGGATTACCGCACGCAACTCGCTCCGTTTACCGAGCCGGCCCGAATCGAGGCGATTCTCAAGCTGCTTGCGGGCGTCGTCGAATGAACGGCGCGGTCGTTCCTCGCCCGCGAACGGCGGAGCGGATCTTCGCGCTCCTCGAACGTGGCCGCGAGCGGCAAGCTTCGGATCTGCACGTCGAGCCCGGTCAAGGCGCTGCGTTTCGCATCTTCGCAAGCGTCGAACGCATCCCCGATACGGCGTTCGAGGCGCTCGAGGTCGCCGCGTTTCTCGACGAGACGGTCGACAAACTCTCACGCGCTCGCCTCGACAAGCTCGGTATAGCCGACGCCGTTTACGCCGACGATCGCGTCGGTTCGATTCGCATCCACGCCTCACGCGGAAAGCACGGCTCGCGCCTTGCGATACGTCTGCTGGCTCGCGCGATCCCGGAACTCGAATCGCTCGAGCTTCCGGCGGCGATCGGCGGCTTTGCGGAATTACGCTCGGGACTCGTCATCGTCGCGGGACCGACGGGGTCGGGCAAATCGACGACGATCGCATCGCTGCTCGACCGGTTGAACGCGACCTCCGCCAAACATATCGTCACCTTCGAAGACCCCGTGGAATACCAGCACCGCTGGTTACGTAGCGTCGTAACACAGTATGAAGTCGGGCGCGACGTCGCCAACTATGCGGACGGCGTACGCGGAGCACTGCGAGCGGATCCCGACATTTTGTTCATCGGTGAACTGCGCGGCGTGGAGACGGTGACGGCGTGTTTGCAAGCGGCGGAGACGGGGCACGTCGTTTTCGCGGCGCTGCATACTTCTTCAGAAACGGCGCAAGCCGTCCATCGCATTATCGGGCTGTTTCCCGCTGAAGAACAGGCGAACGCGCGCAACCGCTTAGCAGACACGTTGCGCGCGATCGTCGGCTTGCGGCTCGTCCCGCGCAAAGACCGCTTAGGCCTTCGCGCGGCAGCGGAGATCGCGATGGTCAACGATCCCATTCGCCGTCTCATTCGAGACGGAGCGACGCACCAGTTACGCTCGACGGTTCTCAGTGCCAAACAGAATGGCTCGCAAACCCTCGAAATGCATCTGAGCGAACTGGTAGCACGAGGGGAGCTCGACCTCGTTTCGGCTCGCGCCGCGTCGGCCTACCCGGACGAGGTGCGCGAGACGCTGCTGGTCCGCAGATAAGCCCATGACGAACGAGCCGAGCTTGCGGTCCTTATCGGCCTGCCGGCATTGCACCTACCGTACGTCATTCGAAGCAGATATGGCTGACGGGCACCGGCGCATCACGTCCGGCACAAGGAACACCGTTAGCGCGTTAGCGAGACCGGCAGTCGTGCTTCCAACGTCAAAGGGTTTACGAACGCGAGCGGCGCCGCCGCTTACAGCCTTACGGCTGCAGGTCATCAATTCGACGATGCGAAGTCGTGATGACGATTCGGCGCCACTTGGTATTAAAACGCGCAAGCTCAACTCCTTCGAAGTGCACGCGCAAGACGACGCGCAAGCCCCCTTTGCGTTACGTCACCGCTGTTCGAATCATTCGCAGGCGGTCGGAAGAAGCGCGGTCCACCCCTAGTTTAGGTGGTAGCCAAAGTTGTTTACGATCATTTGTAGTTGGAATAGAGACACAGTCTCCATGCATCTCATCGGCTCATGCGGAAGTTGCCGGGCTTCGGACGCGCGTGTCGGTTATGCGCCTAAGTACGCGAGGATGTCCGGCTCGCCAGTTCTGGGGTGTGAGAAAAGCGTGGCGGCGGCAGTCGATAACGCTCCGCCGGGCACGAGCCGCGGCCTCGGCACGGCCGACACGGCAGCGGCCGGCGGCCCTTCGTGTCGTTCCTACGGACGCTTGTGTCGGCAGCAGTTCGGAAGCGTTACGTGAACGCCAGCGGCCTGATCGCCTACATGCCGGCGGCCGACCGTATCTTCACGCTCCTCGAACGCGGCAGACAGCGCCAAGCATCCGACCTGCACGTCGAGCCGGGCCAGGGTGCGGCGTATCGCATTTTTACCGACGTCGAACGCGTACCCGGCGCCGCCTTCGAAGCCGCCGACGTTGCTGCATTTCTCGAGGAAACGGTAGACAAACTTTCGCGCGCTCGGCTAGATAAGATCGGCATCGCCGACGCCGTGTACGCAGACGAACGCGTCGGCTCCATTCGAATCCACGCGTCGCGTGGCAAGCACGGACCGCGCCTGGCGATCCGGCTCCTCGCACGGTCGATTCCCGAACTCGAAACGCTCGAACATCCGCCAATCATCAGCAGCTTTACGGAGTTGCGCTCCGGGCTTATTATCGTCGCCGGACCCACCGGCTCCGGAAAATCGACGACGATTGCTTCTTTACTGGACCGCGTCAACGCGACTACTGCCAAGCACATCGTTACCTTCGAAGATCCCGTCGAGTACCAGCACCGCTGGTTTCGCAGCGTCGTGACCCAGTACGAAGTCGGTCGAGACGTGGCAACGTACGCGGACGGTGTCCGTGGAGCGCTGCGGGCCGATCCCGATATCTTGTTCATCGGCGAGCTGCGCGGCTTAGAAACCGTGACCGCATGTCTTCAGGCTGCGGAGACGGGGCATTTGGTTTTCGCAGCGCTGCATACGTCCTCGGAAACGGCGCAAGCGGTGAATCGCATCGTCGGCCTTTTTCCGTCGGAAGAACAGGCCACCGCGCGCAACCGGTTAGCCGATACGTTACGCGCTCTGGTCGGTCTACGGCTTCTGCCGCGGCGCGACCGGACAGGCTTGCGCGCCGTAGCCGAGATCGCGATCGCAAACGACGCCATTCGACGGTTGATCCGCGACGGCGCGACGCATCAATTGCGCTCGACGCTGCTAAGCGGCAAACGCGATGGCTCGCAAACGCTCGAGATGCACCTCTCCGAACTGGTAGCGGCCGGCGACATCGATCTCGCAACCGCTCGCGCGGCTTCCGCATATCCGGACGAAGTACGCGAGCCGCTACGGCAGTTTCCGCGCGGATGAGCGGACTCGGCGCCCCGAACGTCGGCGAGTTGCGAGCGATGAGCGCGCGTCTCATCGAACTCGAACACGAGCGTTCCGACGCTCGCGAACAAGCGAGACTCCTGGTTTCGTTGCAGGAAGCGTACGCGCAAATTGCGGTAACGCGCGCCCCCGACGACGTCATCGCATTGATGCTGCGGGCCGCCTCGCAAGCGCTCGGTTTTTCGCGAGCGATCTTTTTCGTCGCCGATCGCGGACGTGGAATCGAAGCACGCTGGCAAGTCGACGGGAGCGACACGGTCGAAGAGAGCCGGGATGCGCCCGACGTTCGCCCCGGGAGCGCGATGCTCGCAGCATTACGTGACGGCCGCGCCGAGGGCGTCGGCCGCGCGGGCGAACTCTCGGCGCCGCTCGTCGACGTACGCAACTGGTACGTTCTCGCACCGCTCGTGCACGCCGAAGGCATGAACGGCCTGCTCTACGTCGACGGCCACGCGAGTCCCGAGCCGCGCGATTGGGAGATCGGTCTCGTGCGCGCACTCGCGACGATCACCGGCGTTTCGTACCAAAACAGTCTGCTATTCGCACGTACGCAAGATCTCGCCGATCGCGATCCTCTGACGGGACTCTTTAATCGGCGAGCGTTTCAACAGCGCATGTTGCACGAGATGCAGGGAAGCACCGCTTCCGGCCGCGGCTGTACCTACGTAATGATCGACGTCGACAATTTTAAGGCCATTAACGACACGCTCGGTCATCTGCACGGCGATGCGGTCCTCAAACGGCTCGCCGACGTGCTCCTAGGCGGCGCGCGAATGCAGGACGTCGTGGGCCGTTATGCGGGCGACGAATTCGTCGTCCTCTTCGTGGGCGTCGACCGTCCGCTGGCGGAAAAACTCGTCGAGCGTCTCTCCTCGACCTTGCGCGAAAACGACTTAAGCTGCTCGCTCGGAGCCGCTTTCTTTCCGGACGACGCGACGGACGCCATCGGATTGATCAATGCGGCGGATCGCGCGCTCTACGAGACGAAGCGTTCGGGCAAAAACGGCTTCCGCTTCGCAACGCCATCTTTCGGCGGCGGCATCCTCTAGCCATCGTAAGATAAATGGAAAGAGCACCCGCCGAGCGGCGAGTGCTCATCTCTAATCTGGCGCTGTCCTACTCTCGAGGGACCCTGCGGTCCGACTACCATCGGCGCTGGCGGGCTTAACTGCCGTGTTCGGTATGGGAACGGGTGGGACCCCACCGCTATTGGCGCCAGAAAATTGATCCCGACGCGCGTACGAGCCGTAGCTCGAGTATCGCACGGCCGGAAAGCTGTATAGTGAAGAACCTTCAGTGCCAAACGACAGCGTAGCGTAATTAAAGTGTCCGGGCGATTAGTACCGGTCAGCTTCAGCGATTGCTCGCCTTCCACCCCCGGCCTATCAACGTGGTAGTCTACCACGACCCTTCACCCTTACGGGATTGAGATCTCATCTTCGAGTCAGTTTCACGCTTATATGCCTTCAGCGTTTATCTGATCCGAACGTAGCTACCCGGCTATGCCCCTGGCGGGACAACCGGTTCACCAGCGGTTCGTTCGACCCGGTCCTCTCGTACTAGGGTCGACGCTCGTCAAATCTCCTACGCCCACGGCGGATAGGGACCGAACTGTCTCACGACGTTCTGAACCCAGATCGCGTACCGCTTTAATGGGCGAACAGCCCAACCCTTGGGACCTACTACAGCCCCAGGATGCGACGATCCGACATCGAGGTGCCAAACCTCCCCGTCGATGTGGACTCTTGGGGGAGATAAGCCTGTTATCCCCAGAGTAGCTTTTATCCGATAAGCGACGGCCCTTCCATTCGGTACCGCCGGATCACTTAGCCCTGCTTTCGCACCTGCTCGACCTGTCCGTCTCGCAGTCAAGCTCCCTTTTGCCTATGCACTCTAACGATCGGTTTCTGACCGACCTGAGGGAACCTTTGGGCGCCTCCGTTACTCTTTAGGAGGCGACCGCCCCAGTCAAACTGCCCACCTGACCATGTCTCACCACCGGATCACGGCGGTTGGTTAGAATCCCAAAGTTTTCAGGGTGGTATCCCAACGTTGGCTCCCCGCAAGCTAGCGCCCACGGATCGTAGCCTCCCACCTATCCTGTACAGAAAACCTCAAGACCCAAGATCAGGATACAGTAAAGCTTCATGGGGTCTTTCCGTCCTGCCGCGGGTAACCAGCATCTTCACTGGTACTGCAATTTCGCCGGGCCCCCCATCGAGACAGTGCCCAAGTCGTTACTCCATTCGTGCAGGTCGGAACTTACCCGACAAGGAATTTCGCTACCTTAGGACGGTTATAGTTACCGCCGCCGTTTACTGGGGCTTCAGATCAAAGCTTCGCTTGCGCTAACCTCTCCCTTTAACCTTCCAGCACCGGGCAGGAGTCAGCCCCTATACGTCCGCTTTCGCGTTCGCAGAGACCTGTGTTTTTGTTAAACAGTCGCTTGGGCCTTGTTATTGCAACCCCCCTCGGCTTTCGTCGTAAAGACCAGACCAAAAGGGGCACCCCTTCTCCCAAAGTTACGGGGTTAATTTGCCGAGTTCCTTAACAGGGGTTCTCCCGTCGCCTTAGCATGCTCTGCCAGTCTACCTGTGTCGGTTTACGGTACGGGCACCTATGTTCCTAGTTAGAGACTTTTCTTGGCAGCGTGGAGTCAATCACTTCGCGACCGAGGTCGCTCGCACTCACATCTCGGAGTTGCCACACGGATTTGCCTATGTGACCTCCTACCTGCTTAGACACCCATCCGATAGGGTGCTGACCTATCCTCCTGCGTCATCCCTTCACTTCACCGGACATCACGAATGATGGCCATCCCCGCGGATCTTTTCGTCCAGCTCTGCGTCGTCGCTCAGTCGCGATCAGTAGATCGCTCCTTCGCTTCTCCTTGATCTGAACGAAAATCTCTCGCGGCTTCGCAGCCGTGAGAGTTGGATCTCTGACGATAGACATAACTCGAGAAGTCCGGAACGGGCATTGGTGGTTGCCGAATATGAACGGCATGGCCATCGCCTACGCTTCTCAGCCTCGGCTTAGGACCCGACTCACCCTGAGACGATTGACGTAGCTCAGGAAACCTTAGACTTCCGGCGTGAGAGGTTCTCACTCTCATTTCTCGCTACTTATACCTGCATTCGCACTTGTAGTTCGTCCACTAGTCCTCACGGTCTAGCTTCAGCCTACGCTACAACGCTCCCCTACCGATCGATTGCTCGATCGCAAAGCTTCGGTTCGATGCTTGAGCCCCGTTACATTTTCGGCGCCGCGTCACTCGACTAGTGAGCTATTACGCACTCTTTCAAGGGTGGCTGCTTCTAAGCCAACCTCCTAGTTGTCTATGCGACACGACTTCCTTTACCACTGAGCATCGATTAGGGACCTTAGCTGTTGCTCTGGGCTGTTTCCCTTTTGACAATGGAGCTTATCCCCCACTGTCTGACTGCCGCACGGTACATCTCGGTATTCGGAGTTTGATGGAGTTCGGTAAGCCGGTAAGCCCCCTAGCTCTGTCAGTGCTCTACCCCCAAGACTTAACATACGACGCTAGTCCTCAAACTATTTCGGGGAGAACCAGCTATCTCCAGGCTCGATTGGCTTTTCACCCCTATCCACAAGTCATCCAACGTTTTTTCAACAACGACAGGTTCGGCCCTCCACATGAGTTTAATCATGCTTCAGCCTGCTCATGGATAGATCGCCTGGTTTCGGGTCTACTGATACGGACGAAGCGCCCTATTCAGACTCGCTTTCGCTGCGGCTCCGGCTCAACACCTTAACCTTGCCCGTACCACGTAACTCGCAGGTTCATTCTTCAATAGGCACGCGATTAGCCTTGCTTGCGCATGGGCCTTTCACGGTTTGTAAGCGCACGGTTTCATATTCTATTTCACTCCCCTTCGGGGGTTCTTTTCACCTTTCCCTCACGGTACTAGTTCACTATCGGTCATCACAGCATATTTAGCCTTGGAAGATGGTCCTCCCAGCTTCAGACAGGGTTTCTCGTGCCCCGCCTTACTCGCGAACAACTTCAGCAGTCCGAATGGATTAACGTACGGGACTATCACCCTCTATGGTGCGGCTTTCCAGCCGGCTTCGGATTCCGAACGGATTTGTAACTGCTGCTCCGACAATCAGATCGGAGGCGGTTGTCGCACAACCCCGTCCACGCAACGCCCGATTGCTTACACGTAGACGGTTTAGGCTTTTCCCGGTTCGCTCGCCACTACTACGGGAATCTCGGTTGATGTCTGTTCCTGCGGCTACTTAGATGTTTCAGTTCACCGCGTGCGCTCTACCACGACTATTGAATTCATCGCGGAGTACGTGCCCATGACGGCACGTGGGTTGCCCCATTCGGAAATCTCGGGATCAACGCTCGTTAGCAGCTCCCCCAAGCTTATCGCAGCTTGCTACGTCCTTCATCGCCTGTGATGCCAAGGTATCCACCTGTGCGCTCTTATGTACTTTACGTACGCATCCGAGCCATTTGGGTGACTCGAACGATTCACTGTTTCTTTGAAATTGCATCCACACGTGCACGGAATGAACACGCGCGGACCGCTCTCATGTTTGGCACATGAAAGTTCTTCACTATACAGTTTTCAAGGATCCAAGGTCGTGACGAACGAGTCTCCGATCGCGATCTTGCCCGCCATTTGACCTGGCGCTCAACGCGAATCGGGCCTCGAGGCCGTTCCCTCAAAGCTGAGCAGTGCAGTCGGTAGCATACATCGAGTTGTACTCGATCTCTACCGGACGCCGATCTTACGATCGGTGTGCGCCATGAAGCTGAAAACTTCACGCCGATTTCCTCAGCCCAACCTTAGCCATAACTGGCCGGAGAACCCCTGGAGATTCGGCATCGTCTGTGGTCGACTGTAAGTATGTACGTTACAGCGTTGCCGGCAACCGGCGAACCTGTAACATGTACTCCTTAGAAAGGAGGTGATCCAGCCGCACCTTCCGATACGGCTACCTTGTTACGACTTCGTCCCCCTTACCTAGCACACCTTAGACGTCTTGCTCCTTGCGGTTGCACGGACGGCTTCGGGTACACTAAACTCAGGTGACGTGACGGGCGGTGTGTACAAGGCCCGGGAACGTATTCAACGCAGCGTAGCTGATCTGCGTTTACTAGCGATTCCGACTTCATGAAGGCGAGTTGCAGCCTTCAATCCGAACTGAGGATGAGTTTAAGAGATTGCCTTACCCTCGCGAGCTTGGAACTCGTTGTCTCACCCATTGTAGCACGTGTGTAGCCCCAGACGTAAGGGCCATGCTGACTTGACGTCATCCCCACCTTCCTCCGGCTTCTCACCGGCGGTCTCGAGTGAGAGATCCTTGCGGACCAACACACGACGAGGGTTGCGCTCGTTGCGGGACTTAACCCAACACCTCACGGCACGAGCTGACGACAGCCATGCAGCACCTGTCACCTTGTCATCTTGCGATGAGGACCATATTTCTATGGCTTACAAGGGATGTCAAGCCTGGGTAAGGTTCTTCGCGTTGCGTCGAATTAAACCACATGCTCCACCGCTTGTGCGGGCCCCCGTCAATTCCTTTGAGTTTTAACCTTGCGGCCGTACTCCCCAGGCGGGATACTTACTGTGTTAACTACGGCACATATGGAGTCGATACCACATACACCTAGTATCCATCGTTTACGGCTAGGACTACCGGGGTATCTAATCCCGTTTGCTCCCCTAGCTTTCGCTCCTCAGCGTCAGAACAACCCCAGGTGATCGCCTTCGCCACTGGTGTTCCTCCCGATATCTACGCATTTCACCGCTACACCGGGAATTCCATCACCCTCTGATTGCCTCAAGAACAAGAGTATCCGTGCCGTTCCCTGAGTTGAGCCCAGGTCTTTCTTCACGGACTTCCTGTCCCGCCTACGAGCGCTTTACGCCCAATAATTCCGAATAACGCTAGCCCCCTACGTCTTACCGCGGCTGCTGGCACGTAGTTAGCCGGGGCTTCCTCCAAGGGTACCTTCAGTATAGTCCCCTTCGACAGTGGTTTACGACCCGAAGGCCTTCTTCCCACACGCGGCGTCGCTCCGTCAGGCTTTCGCCCATTGCGGAAAATTCCTCACTGCTGCCTCCCGTAGGAGTCTGGGCCGTTTCTCAGTCCCAGTGTGGCTGGTCGCTCTCTCAAACCAGCTACCCATCGGTGCCTTGGTAGGCCGTTACCCCACCAACAAGCTAATGGGACGCGACCCCGTCCTCAAGCGAATTGCTTCTTTTAACGTTCCGTGATGCCACGGCACGTTTCATGCGGTATTAGCTAACCTTTCGGCTAGTTATCCCCCACTAAAGGGTAGGTTGGTCACGTGTTACTCACCCGTCTGCCACTAGGTATTGCTACCTCGTTCGACTTGCATGTGTTAGGCACGCCGCCAGCGTTAATCCTGAGCCAGGATCAAACTCTCCATAAAATTCTTTGCCGGCCTCACGACCGGAAAGTTTTACGAGCCGTTTGAGGCTCTTAAAATCGCTAACCAAGCTAAACTCCGAGCGAACCCGGAGTCCGTTGATCTCGCACCCGAAGGTGGCGAGACCGGTCAAGTTTGTACGTCAAACGTGTCGTTCCGAAGAACCGGTGGAGCCGGGTCCTCGGCACGTCTGATAATTCTCACATTTCGAAGGCAAACAAAAAGCGCGGTTCTCACCACGCATCTGCTTGCTCTCCGGATGGAGACCCACAGACTTATGCGCTACTGCACTGCTCAGTTTTCAAGGAACAAACTCTAACGTCAGACCCACATCGGGCCGGATCACTGACCGCACCGGGAGGGCGAGACGTCAGAGTCACGGCGGCTATCGTATCACTCCCCGGCACGTGAGTCAACCCGTGGAAGGCCGGTTCACGCCGGCACTTCACGCGCAACTGCGCGGCGCACCGGCCGCGCATGCAGGAGAACGCAAATCGGTTTCGTCTCGCTGCAACCCGTCGCGCAGCGACCGGCGCGATGCTCACGCGAAGCTTCCCCGCGCGTGGTTCCGCTCATGCTGCTCCGTCCGCAGACGAATACGGCACCGGCTTCCACGATCGGTAGCGCTAGGATGCGCATCGCGCGAAAGCGGCCGCAAGCGCCGCCGGACCTCACTCTCCGCCGGCTCGGCCCCGTCCGCTCGGCCCGATTCGCTTCGACGTCATTTTCGCCTGAGAGAAGAGCAGCAGGTAATCGTAGCCGCCGGCTTTCGAATCGGTGCCCGACATGTTGAAGCCGCCGAACGGGTGCGCGCCCACGAGCGCGCCCGTGCACTTCCTATTGAAATACAGATTGCCGACGTGAAATTCGCTGCGCGCGCGTTCGAGTTTCGCGTCGTCCGTCGCGTAGACGGCACCGGTCAATCCGTATTCGGTATTGTTGGCGATTGCGAGCGCGTCATCGTAATCGCGCGCTTCGATTACGGCCAGTACCGGCCCGAAGATCTCCTGCTGCGCGATGGTGGCTCGCGGACCGACGTCCGCAATGACCGTCGGCTCGATGACGAAGCCCTCGTGTGCGGCGCGCTTTCCACCCGCCACCAGCCGGCCGCCCTCCGCTACGCCACGCTCGATGAAGCCGAGGATCGCCGTCATGGCGCTGCCGTTGATCACCGGCCCGATCGCCACTCCGCGCTCGGCGGGGTCGCCGACCACGAGCCGGCCCGTCAGTTCGACGATCTTCGCCAGCACGGCGGCATACACGGGCGCCTCGACGATCGCGCGCGAACACGCGGAACACTTCTGCCCGGAAAACCCGAACGCCGAAGCCACGATGCCCGCCGCGGCCGCATCGAGATCGGCATCGGCCGCGACGACGATCGAATCTTTGCCGCCCATCTCCGCGATGACGCGCTTGATCCAGATCTGACCATCCTGCGGCTTCGCCGCGAGCTCGTTGATGTGCAGGCCCACTTCCTTGGAACCGGTGAAGGCGACGAAGCGCGTCTGAGGATGCGCGACGAGCGCGTCGCCGATCTCGCGTCCGGGTCCGGGGACGAAATTGACGACCCCCGGCGGAACGCCGACCTCGTGCAAGAGCGCGACGAAGAGAGCCGCGATGACGGGCGAATCGCTCGACGGCTTTAAGACGACCGTGTTCCCGGCGGCCAGGGCGGCGGTCGTCATGCCGGCCATGATGGCGAACGCGAAATTCCATGGCGGTATGACGAGCCCGACTCCCAGCGGAATGTAGGCCAGACGGTTGTCTTCGCCCGGGACGGGGATTAACGGCGGCGGCTCCGCGAGCCGCAGCGCCTCCCGCGCGTAATATTCGATGAAGTCGATCGCTTCGGCCGTGTCGGCATCGGCCTCGATCCAACTCTTGCCGACTTCGAGCACGAGGCAGGCGTTGAAGTCGTCACGCCGCTCCCGAATTAGCGCGGCCGCCTCGAACAGGTACTCCGCCCGCCGGATCGCGGCCAACCCGTCGCGGTCATGACGGGCGAGGGCGACGA
>CAXUFI010000038.1:1231-13830 GCA_964250245.1 uncultured bacterium | reverse complement strand
GTCGTCGCCGGCCGCGCCGCCGCCCACCGCGCCGCCACCGGCCGCGGGAGCGAAACAAACGCCGCTCAAAGGCCCGGCGAACGCGCTCGCTGCGGCCATGGAACAGAGCCTGACGATCCCGACGGCGACGAGCTTCCGGACGTTCGGCGTAGGGACGCTCGAAGCGCGCCGCAGCGAACTCAACGCCGCGCTCAAAGGCGCCGGGCGTCATGAAAAGATTTCGTTCACGCACCTCATCGCGTTCGCGCTCGTGCGCGCGGCGGACGAGTACCGCGCGATCGTTACGAGCTTCCGCCGCGACGGCGCGGCGGCGACTCGTGTCGAGAACGATGTCGCGCTCGGGATCGCGGTCGACACGGAACGCAAAGACGGGTCGCGCTCGCTAGTCGTGCCCGTCATCAAGGGTGCGGCGGCACTGGACTTCGCGGCTTTCCGCGCGGTCTACGAAGAACTCATCGCAAAAGCGCGCGACGGCAAGCTCGCGGCCGACGACGTCAGCGGTGCGTCGTTCACGTTGACGAACCCGGGCGGCATCGGTACGGTCGCCTCGGTGCCGCGGCTGACGGCCAATCAGGGCGCGATCGTCGCGGCGGGCGCGATCGGCTATCCGCCGGGCTTCGCGCGGGCGAGCGACTCCGCGCTGAAAACGCTCGGCATCGAGAAAATCTTAACGCTGACGAGCACCTACGATCACCGCGTCATCCAAGGCGCGCAGTCGGGCGAGTATCTCAAGCTCGTCGAGGAACTCTTGCAGGGCCGGCACGGCTTCTATGACGCGGTGTTCGCGGCGCTCGGCCTGACGGCGCCCAAGGCGGCGACGGGCGCGGCGACCGCCGCGAATACGATCGCCTCGAGCGCCGCGCCGTCGCGGACGCCCGTCGCGGCCTCTTCCGAAGCGCCGGTCGTCGCAACCGAGCAGAACGCGGCGCTCACTCCGGAGCTGCAATCCGACGAGCTGCTGCGCGCGGTGGCGGCCGGCATGTCTATCCTGTCGTCGTACCGGCGCCACGGGCACCTCGCCGCGACCCTCGACCCGCTCGGCACGCAGCCGCAGGGCGACCCCGCGCTCGATTGGCACAATTATGCCTTAACGCCGTCGGTGATGTCGGCGGTACCGGCCTCCGTGCTGCGCACGAAACTGCGCGGCGACACGCTGGCCGACGTCGTCGCCGAACTGCGGCGCGCCTACGGTTCGACGATCGCGTACGAAGTCGAACACATCGCGAATACCGAACAGCGCGAGTGGCTGCGCGATTACATCGAATCGGGTTCGCATTTCGTGCGGCTCGAACCGCAGCGCGCGCGCGTGATGCTCGAACGGCTGACGAAGGTCGAGACTTTCGAGCGGTATCTGCGCCGGACGTACATCGGCTCCAAGACGTTTTCGATCGAGGGGCTCGACAGCATGGTGCCGATGCTCGAGGAAGTGATCTCGCTGCTGGCGGAGGACGGCGTCGAGTCGGTCGTGCTCGGCATGGCGCACCGCGGCCGGCTCGCGACGATCGCGCACGTCGTCAACCGTCCGTACGAAGAGATCCTCGCCGAGTTCGAAGCCGCCGATCTGCGCGGCGACGACGAGGGCGCGAGCGACGTGACGGGCGACGTGAAATACCATCACGGCGCGCGCGGCATCTACAAGGCGGCCGCCGGCCCCGTGGAAGTGGCGCTGGCGAATAACCCGAGCCATCTCGAGGCCGTCGACGCCGTCGTCGAAGGCCGCACGCGCGCGCTGCAAACCAATCACGATACGCCGGTCGCGACGCTCGCGACCGGCCGGGCGGCGCCGATCCTCATCCATGGCGATGCCGCTTTCTCCGCCCAAGGCATCGTCGCCGAAGTCCTTAACCTCCAAGCGCTCGAAGGTTACGCGACCGGCGGCACGCTGCACGTCATCGCGAACAATCAGGTCGGGTTCACGACCGATCCGCGCGACGCGCGCTCGACGCGCTACGCCTCCGATCTCGCGAAGGGCTTCGACGTTCCGATCGTTCACGTGAACGCCGACGACGTCGATGCGTGTATCGCCGCCGTTCATTTGGCGATCGACTTTCGGCGCCGCTTCGGCCACGACGTCATCATCGATCTCATCGGCTATCGCCGTTTCGGACATAACGAAACGGACGAGCCGGCGTACACGCAGCCCGACATGTACGAGCGCATCAAGCGCCATCCCACGGTTCGCGAACTCTACGCGCAGAAGTTAATCGCGCAAGGCGTCGTCACGGCGGACGACGCGAACGCGACGCTCGCGGCGGCGCTCGAAAAGATTACGGCGGCGCACCGCACGGTCAAGAGCGGCACCTGGACGCACGGCGGCCCCGCGCCGGCCAAAGGCGAGGGAAAACTCGCGACCCTCGCGACCCAGGTCGATCGCGCCGCGCTGCTCGGATGGAACGAGCAACTGCTGACGGTTCCGGCCGGCTTCACGATCCATCCCAAACTCGTGCGGCAACTCGAGCGCCGCCAAGCGTCGTTCGCCGGCGACGGCGAGTTCGATTGGGGGCTCGCCGAGGAGCTCGCGTTCGCCTCGTTACTCGCCGAGGGCACGCCGATCCGGCTGACGGGCCAGGATTCGCAGCGCGGTACGTTCTCGCATCGCCACCTCGTCTTCCACGACGCGAGAACCAACGCGACGTTCGCGCCGATCCAGCATCTCACCGACGCCCGGGCGAGCATGGAAATCTATAATAGTCCGCTCTCCGAATACGCGTGTCTGGGTTTCGAGTACGGCTACGCCGTCGAACTGCCGCAAGCGCTCGTGCTCTGGGAAGCGCAGTTCGGCGACTTCAACAACGGCGCGCAGATCATCATCGATCAGTTCATTTCCGCGGGCCAAGCGAAGTGGGGTGAGACGTCGCGACTCGTGCTGTTGCTGCCGCACGGTTACGAGGGCGCGGGGCCCGAACATTCGAGCGCGCGCATCGAACGCTTCCTGCAATTGTCGGCCGAAGGGAACGTGCAGGTCGCGAATTGCTCGACCGCCGCGCAGTACTTCCATCTCTTGCGCTTGCAAGCGCGTCAACCGCGCGCGTTGCCGCTCGTCATCTTCACGCCGAAAAGCCTGCTGCGGCTTAAAGCGGCCTCCGGCACGTTCGAGCAGCTGACGTCCGGTGCTTTCCAACCGCTCATCGACGACGAGCGCTTCGCCGGCCGGCGCGAGGCGGTCGAGCGGGTGCTGCTCTGCTCGGGGAAGATCTATTACGATCTGACGAGCCATGCGGAGTACGCGAACATGACGTCGACCGCCATCGTCCGGGTCGAGTTACTCTCGCCGCTGCCGGTCGGAGAGATCCTCGAGTTGCTCGGTGCGTACCCGCAGCTGCGCGAAGTCGCCTGGGTGCAAGAGGAGCCGAAAAACATGGGCGCCCGCGCGCACGTTCGCCGGCGCATCATCGAGCGGCTCCCGAACGGCATCACCGACGTCGGCTACTTCGGCCGGCCGTGGCGCGCGAGCCCTTCGGAAGGGTACGGCGGAGCGCACGCCGTCGAGCAGGAGCGGATCGTCCGGTCGGCCCTCCGGGAGCCGTCCTCGGCGAAGGTGTGAGAGCGCCACGTCTGATCGCGCAGACGATGTCGAAGCTAGCGATGCCGCTTCGGCTGAAAACGGAGCTGAACGAACTGGACGGCGCCGCAAAAATTACCGCAAACCGTTAACCCTCCGTCTCGGGGCGGCGTTCGAGGTACGTAAAGGCGCGACCGCGATGCCGTTGCGACTAGAAAGCGATCTTACCGGGATCGAGCCGACGAGAGCGATTCCACCGTCGATCGTATAGGCGTTTATGACGCTCGGCGGACCGGAATCGTTCGCAGGAAAGGATGACGGAGCGGTCACGTACAGTCGTCTTCCGAGGGTATCGATGGCGAGAACTCCGGGGAATTGCGTTCCGATCGCCGTGTGTGCGAGCCGATGGCCGAGATTCGAGCCGTCGTACGTATCGGTGAACGATGCCGTTACGAAATTATTGTACGTTTCGCTTATGAATAGATAGACTTTACCCGTGGTACTGTCGGCAGCGACGCTGTAGTATTGGTTCGGGTAAACGTTCGGGTAGCTGGCCAGCAGCGCAAACGGCGGCGACGACTGATACACTGCGATGTCGCGGTCCTCAACGGCGTATAGGCGGCCCGCGACGGGGTCGACGGCAAGCTCAGAACCATTCGGCATCGGCGTCGAGATGCGGCCGAGCAACGCGTGCCCGGTAGCGGTACTGTAGATCGAGATGCCGACCTTGTAAGACGCATCGTATGTGGAGACAAATAGTCTTTTGCCCGAACCATCGACCGCCAGTCCTCCAATTCCGCCATTGGTCGTCGAAACGAGCGGAATCGAATCGACGAACCGGCGAGGGCTATCGGTTTGGAAGCTGTCGATTTCATTCGTGAAATCGTTTATGTTGTTCTCGACGTATGCGCGATGGGCGACGTCGTCCACCGCCATCTCTCCATAGGTGACACTGTACGAACCGCCGAGCGAAGGCGGCGGAATCCCGAGCGTTCCTAGAACTGATAGCCGGGCAGCGTGCTGAACGAGGAGATCGGATCGACGTATTGCGTTGCTATCAGTTGCTCGCCGGATGATGGGGGCAACAGCGGGACGAGTGTCGCCGGGGTAACGCTTTTGAGCCCGGCGCCACGCGCCGAAAAGGTAATGCGCGCGTCGTTTGCGCCCGAATAGGCGACTCGAGCCGAAAAGAAAGGAGCGGCGGCGTTGCCCGATTGCGTCAGCGTCGCAGGCTCGATCGCGGCAGCGAGCGGATCCAAAGACGTTAGCGTGATCGGTTGCGACGGGTCGATCGGACCGAGGAAGAGGTTTCCATCGGCGTCTTGCGTTTCGACTTGCAAGCCGATATTCGCGGGTGAACCCACCGTCGCAACGACGCCCGAGAGCGTAACATAGGCGAAGGTGTTCCCGTTCGCAGCCACGTTTACGAGCGGTGTAACGCCCCGTCGAAAGCACGTTACCCTTGCCGGCCGGCTTGTCGAAAGCCGTCACCGTGAATCGATACAGCCCGGCCGGAACGCTTAGCGTTATATACGCATAGTCCGAAGACGGCGTTACGTTAACGACGACCGGCCGCAAGTCGTTCGCTTGGACGCTGAACGACTCGGTAGATACGGAAACGTATTGCGGACGCAGACGGCGCGATCCCGAGACGCTCCTGCGAGTCGCTGAGCTCCTGGGCGGAACTTTGATGCGAAACGAGGCGCTTCCATACGCGGTCGCCTGCCGCGCCGCGGCGATCGACGGCGTTAGTGCGAGAGAAACGAAAATGGTCGCGGCAAGAAAGCGGCGACCGAATGCACTCATCGTAACACGCTCCTGACACCACACACGCGCGGCATCTCATGTCGGTTCGACGGTCGGTTCGTAGCACGACGATCCTATCGATTTCTCCAACACAAAGGTTCGTAAACGGCAAACTGCCGGTCAAAGAGATCCTCGAGCTGCTCGGAGCGTACCCGCGTATGCGCGAAGTCGCCTGGGTGCCTAGCGTGCTAAGTAACGACGAAGCGGGCGCAGCCGCGCTGCCCGTTACCGCGATCTCGAGCACGCAGCGGCATCAGTCCTCGGCGGTCGCGGTCGCGAGCGCCGTTGCCTCTTCGGGTGAAAGTGCCGCACCTTCTGCAAGCAGCGTCGCGAGAGCGCTGGGCTCGAAATGCTCGCGTAACATGGCATGAAGCCGCTCGTGTCCAATGCGTGGGGTGTCTTCGCGCTCGAAACCGTAACTCCAGAGCCGATGGTCGCTGTAACCGGCCAGGCGCGCTGCGGATTCGCGCTCGTCCGTGAACACTAAAGCGAGAGCGAGATATTCGATTGCGAGGGCGACCATCGCCGGATGCTGTCCGCTTGCCAGGAAGCAATCGATCGCTGCCCGAGCCGCTTGTTTCGCGTCATCGAACTCGTCAACCGCTGCCAGAAAGGCGGAAAGTGAGCTTAGCGCCCCACCAAGGAGTTCACGCCGCGGGAACGCCTCCGCCTTCGGGATGATGTCACCGATCAGCGCTATAGCTCGCGGCGTGCGGCCACGTGCGTGCTCGATCTGGGCGAGGTTCAACGTGAAAATGAGTTCGCCCGAAAGGTTATGCACCGAGCGGCTTAGCTGAAGCAATCGTTCGAAGGCGACCGCGGCTCCGGACAGATCCCCCTCCAGCATGGCGAGGAAAGCTCGCGCCTCGCTATGAAAAAGTTGCGTTGCGATCGCTAGGCCGGGTCCGCCTTGAACGCAGAGCAGGGTCCGTTCGGCTTCAATTAGAGCCGTTTTTGCCTCGGCGATCTGCCGCACGCGTAGAGCACTGAATGCGTAGGCGCTCAGAACGGACACGACTGTGTCCGCATCTTCGCAGTGTCGCGCGGCCGCTGCTGCCGAACCGGCGAATTCGAACGCCAGGACGTTATCGCCACGCACGCCGGCATGCTTCGCGAGGCGGCTCCAGAGTCGGGCAACGAGGGCGTCGTCACCGTGCACCGCCGGAACGAGCGCTTCGATTCTCTTATTCTCTTCAGCAGCGAGACCGCACCGGCGCCATAGGGGCGTAGCGATCAGCAGTTCCGCCGCAAGGTTCGCTTCGCCATTGCGGGCGGCCGTATCCAGGGCTGCTCTCGCGTTCGCCAACTCGACTTCGAGCGCCGTAACGTCAGGCTCTCGTAAAGTTCGCTGGTAACGCCGTCCCACTTCGCAAAACAGGCCATGATAATACACGAGGTGGCGGTTCGAGATTTCGCCGACCTCTCCGGATGATTGAAGTGCGTCGTAGCCATATTTTCGCGTTACCGCGAGCATGTGATAGCGCGCCGCGTCCTTAGCCCGCGTGACGGCGACCAGAGATTTGTCGACGAGAGAAGAAAGCGAGTCGACCACCGAAACCTTCGTCGAGAAGTCGTCCGAGCACACGGCTTCCGCTGCTTCCACAGTCCAACCGCCCACGAAAACCGACAGACGTCGGAACATCATTTGGTCGTGCTCGGCGAGCAGGTCGTAACTCCACGCGATCGTCGCCGCCATCGCACGCTGGCGCGCCGGGGCGTCGCGGCTACCGAGAGACAACAAACCAAGTTGTTCTTCGAGCCGCGTACGTAAACTCGCTAATCCAAGTGCTGATAAGCGAGCGGCAGCGAGCTCGATCGCCAGCGGAATGCCGTCGAGCCGGCGGCATATGTCCGCGACGGCCGCCACATTCGATTCCGAAAAGTCGAAGTGCGAGTCGGCGGCTGCTGCGCGCCTGACGAATAATTCGATTGCGGCGGAGCCCTGGCTGCTCCCCGCACTGACTTGATCCTTCGACGGCAAAGGTAGCGGTAAAAGGCAATAGACCGCTTCACCTGCGAGGCGTAACCGCTCCCGGCTCGTCGCAAGGATCGTCACCTTCGCACAACCTTGTAAAATAGCGTTGGTAGCGCCGCCGACATCGTCAATCACATGCTCGCAATTATCGAACAGTAGGAGCAGGTCGAGCGCTCTTAGCGCGTTGAGGAGCTCCGTCCCGGTTTCCTCTCGACCCGACAAGTGCACGCCGGCGGCAGCTGCAATTCGTCCGAGCACGAAAGAGCCTTCGCTGAGCGGCGCTAAGTCGACGAAAACGACGCGCCGGCCGCCACGAGCCAATCGCCCGGCGACTTTCAGAGCCGTTCGCGTTTTTCCGATGCCGCCGGCGCCCGTCACGGTGACGAGGCGCTGCGTGTGAAGTAGCTCTTCGAGCTCCGCGATCTCGGCGGAGCGACCGATGAACGGCGTGGCCTGCCAAGGCAAATTGTCACGGAGGACTTCATGCGCCGGAGCGGCGCGAGCGCCCCGCGCAGCGCCGCGGACTGCCGCCGCCTCAAGCTCACCTCGAGCCGCGCCGCCGAGTTCGAGCGCAGAAGCCAGCAGCGCTACGGTATTCCGGTATGGGGCGCGGCGCACGCCCCGTTCGAGCGCGCTAATCGTCACGACGCTCACGCCGGAACGTTCTGCGAGCTCGTCTTGGGTGAGCCCCGCCGCAGAGCGATGCCGGCAAAGCAGATCGCCGAAAGTCGGTCGACCGAAATTCCGAGAAAGCGCTACCGACACTTCGATGCGACCTCACCCCATCGACTAATCAGTTTAACTGTACGAGCCTACGTGTACGAGTCGTTTTGTTCCCTTCCTTGCGGGGTGCAACGATAGGGGTGCGCGCAGCGGGCCTAACGCGCGAGCCGAAGTGCGCCTGTTTTCTAATCGGCGCTTCTGCCCGAGGCGTGCGGCCGAACAATAAAGCCGCGCTCGTGGAGTCACTCCTCGATCACCACGCGTTCTTGAGAACGCGTCCTCTAATGACGACCGCTAGTCGCTTTTCAAGCTCGACCGGATCCCCATTTGGATCTCCGTAGTGGACACCTCGCGCGATCCGAGCTCGTCTCAAACCGTACCAACGCGCGGCCCCGCAATTTTTGTCGAGTACGGTGAGAGCGGCTTTGCAAAAATTCTAGAATTTCCACAAGGGCGCCGGCGCAGCTGTCGGCAACGGACGGACCGGACTGGCCGCGGGTGCTTCCAAGCTCGCATGACTTCCGCGTATTTCTCGCTACAGCGCGATACGATTAATCAGAGTAGGTTGCGATAACCGACGCTTGCCCTCTCACGTCCTTAGCCGTTTCAACATTTCCGCTCGCCGTTCGCTGGCATAGCTGCGAAACGGGCGTCGCGAGAGGCCACTCAGAGGTCGGCGAGAGCGCACCCCTCTTCACCTCGTCCGTCCGCAATCGCCGCGATCACGAACGAATACGTAACGGCGATCTCGCGTAAATGATCGTAGCGGCCCGAAGCGCCGCCATGGCCGGCTCCGAAGTTCGTCAGCAGCGCGATCGGCCGCGCGCTCGTGTTGCACGTGCGGACGCGCGCGACGAACTTCGCGCCTTCCCAATAGGGTACTTGACTGTCGTTGAGCGCCACGCGGACGAGCATCGCGGGATACGCTTGCGGACGGACGTTATCGTAGGGCGAATAGCGCCGCATGTAGGCGAAGTCCGCCGCGACGTTCGGGTCGCCCCACTCCAGATACTCGCTCGTCGTCAGCGGTAGCGAAGCGTCGAGCATCGTATTGAGCACGTCGACGAACGGTACTTCGGCGACGACCGCCGCGAAGAGGTCGGGC
Organism: uncultured bacterium; assembly: GCA_964250245.1. Classification (GTDB taxonomy): domain Bacteria; phylum Vulcanimicrobiota; class Vulcanimicrobiia; order Vulcanimicrobiales; family Vulcanimicrobiaceae; genus CAXTIY01. The sequence continues at coordinate 4,719 of CAXUFI010000038.1, read as the reverse complement.
CGCATGTTGGCGACGGCGCCGACGAGCAGCCCGCCCGCGCTGCCGCCCTGGATCGCGAGCGCTTCGGCTTTCGTATAACGCTCGGCGATCAAGAACTCGGCGCACGCGATGAAGTCTTCGAACGTCGTGAGCTTGCGTTGCAGATGGCCCGCCGTCCGCCAGCGTTCGCCGAGTTCGCCGCCGCCACGCACGTGGGCGATAGCGAACGTGAGGCCGCGATCCAGCAGCGCTAAGCGCGGCGCCGAGAACGACGGATCGATCGAGATGCCGTACGATCCGTAGCCGTAGAGGAGCAGCGGAGCCGTGCCGTCGCACGGCGTGTCGCGCCGGCGCACGAGCGTAACCGGCACGGCCGTGCCGTCCGCGGCGGTCGCGTAACGCAGCTCCGTCGAATAGCGGCCGGCATCGTATCCCGGCACCTCGGTCGCTTTGAGAAGCTCGAGTTCGCCCGTCGTGAGCGAGAGTTCGAAGACGGATCTCGGCGTGACGAGCGACGTATACGCGAACTGGTAGCGCTCGGTAGCGAATTCGGGATTGGGCTGCGGCGAGGCGGTGCCGACCGTTTCCGGCAGCGCGACGGGCCGCAATTCGTGCGTCTCGAGATCGAGAATTTCGAGGCTGCTGAAGCCGCCGCGCCGGCCTCGGACGACGGCGTAACCCGCGAACACATCGAGGTCCGAGACGTGCACGCCCGGGCGTTCGGGCACGACCTCCGTCCAGTGCGTTTCGTCCGGCGCGTCGTCGGGAGCGCGCACGATCCGGTTCTCCTCGGCATCGCGATTCGTAACGAAGTAAAACGACCGGCCGTGATGCTCGACGCTGTAGCGATGCCCTTCGCTGCGGGCCACGAGCACGGCCGGACTCGCTGCCGGCTCGTCGGCGCGCAGCGCGCGCCACTCCGTCGTCGCTTTACTGAACGAGCCGAGCAAGATATAGGCGCGATCGTTCGTGCGGCCGGCGCCGACGTCGTAGCGCTCGTCGAGTTCTTCGAAGACGAGTTCGCTCGCACCGCCGAGCGGGTGCCGCCAAAACTTGTCATGCCGTTTGCTGACCGCATCTTCGGTCGTATAGAAGAGCGTCGCGCCGTCTGCGGCCCAAGCGACGGACGTTACGCGCTGTGCCGTATCCGGCAGATCGCGGCCGGTGCGCAGATCGCGCACCGCGAGCGTGTACTGCCGGTAACCCGTGGTGTCGAGCGCGTAGGCGAGCAAGTGCCCGTCGTCGCTGACTTCGTACGCACCGAGGCCGAGAAACGCGTGCCCCTCCGCGAGCAGGTTGAGGTCGAGCGTAATCTCTTCGGGCGCGTCGCCGGCCGTGCGCTTACGCGCGAAGATCGGGTACTGCCGGCCCTCTTCGGTACGCGAATAGTAGAGATACTCGCCGAGCCGGTACGGCACGCTCAGATCGGTCTGCTTGATGTGCGAGAGCATCTCGTCGTAGAGTTGCTCTTGTAACGCGCGCTGCGGCGCGAGCAACGCGTCGGTATACGCATTCTCGGCCTCTAAATATGAAACGACCGCGGGATCGCTCTTCTCGCGCAACCAGAAGTACTCGTCGGGCAACGTTTGCCCGTGCAGTACGGTGTCGTGGGCTTCGCGCCGGGCGACCGGCGGAGCCGCAGTCGTTACGATTATGCCGGCACGTACGTCCGCGAACCGCCGGCTCGCGCGACGGCCTCGCGTACCATCTCCTCGGCGATCGCCGGACTCTGCCAGCGTGCCTGGGCGCCCGGGCCGAGCGCGTCGATCGGATCGAAATAGACGAACTGCCGGCCGGGCTTGACGCTCGGGGCCGAGTAAACGGCGATGCCGTTCTCCCGGTCGTAATAATCGAAGCTGTGCACGTCGCGCTTCCCGCCGCCGCCCGGCGCGTCGCAGACGAAGGTCGGCGTGTTGAACCCGGCCGTCGAACCGCGCACGTATTTCTCCACGTCGAGCGCCGTTTGCACCGTCGTGCGCAAATCCTCGACGCCCTTGACCAGATCGTGCATGTATACGTAATACGGGTGCACGTTGAGGTGACCCAGCCGTTTGACGAGTAATTGCATGACCGCGGGATCGTCGTTCACGCCGCGAATGAGAACGCTCTGATTGCGTACGGTGATCGCGCGTTCGAAGAGCACCGTCATCGCGCGTTCGGTAATCCAGCTGATCTCGTTCGGGCTATTGAAGTGGGTGTGAATCACGACTTCTTTGCCGAGCTTGCGGCCGTTGGTGACGACGGTTTCGAGCGCGTCGACCCAGGCGTGGTCGGTGAGAATCTTCATGGGCATCACGGCCGGCCCTTTGGTCGCGAAGCGTAACCGCCGGACGTGCGGGATGGCCAGCAGCGCTTCGCCGATGGTCGCGATCGACTTCGGCGCGAGCTGATAGGTGTCGCCGCCGGAGATGACGATGTCTTCGAGTTCCGGCCGCGACGCGATGTAGGCGAAGGCGTCCTGCCATTCGCGCGGCGTCTTCGCGAGCGGTACTTTATCGACGATGCTCGTATCCGCGCCGACCGCATAGGAGCGCGTGCAGAAACGGCAATACACCGGGCAGACGTTGAGCGGTAAGAAGAGCGCTTTGTCGGCGTAGCGGTGCGTCAGCCCCGGAACGGGCGAGTCTTCGAGTTCGTGCAGCGAGTCGAGCGTCAAGCGCGGATGATCGGGACGCAGTTTCGAAGCGAGCGGAATGAATTGCGTGCGGATGGGATCTTCGTAGGGTCGCGTCCAATCGATCGACGCGATCATGTACGGCGATACGCGCACGGCCATCGGCGCGAGCCGGAAACCTTCGCGCAAGTCCGCGAGGAACGCCGGTTCGACGACGTCTTCCACCGCGGCGAGCAGCGCCTCGGGAGATTTTACCGATTGCCGGCCCTGCCAGATGTGATCGAGAAACGTCGCTTCGTCGATGCGGGCGTACGCCGGGATCGCTCGCCAGAACTCGCCCTGCCGCACGTTGCGGTGTTCGAGCGTTTGCGGGCTGACGGGCGGCTTGAAATGTCGCGCCGGTACGGTCGCTTCGATGGCCATGTCCTTACGTAGTGTGGGCCGCGAGGGCTTCCGGGGCCGGTCCGTACCGTCCGACGAAATAGCGCAGGAGCGGCGCGTGATCGCGCAGGGTTTGTAACGCGATCTCGGCGTGACCGGTTGCGTAACCGTTGCCGACGATCATCGTGACGTCTTTGCCGACGCCTTCGGCGCCGAGCGCGGCCGCCGTGAACGAGGTGCTCATCGAGAAGAAATAAACGGTGCCGTGATTCTTCGTCAGCAGGATGGAGGTCAGTTCCGTGCCGGGGACGTTGACGCAATTGATGACGACGTCCGCGAGCTCGGGTAGCGCCTGCGCCGTCGCATCGAGGAGCGCGAACACGTCGCGCGCGTCGGCGCGCACGAACGCATCGACGTAGCCGTGCTCGACGAGTAACCGCGCTCCGGCCGTGGCGTCGTCGGGGCCGGTGCCGGCGCCGCGGGCAGACTCGTGATTACGGCTGCTTCCGAGACA
>CAXUFI010000038.1:0-1201 GCA_964250245.1 uncultured bacterium | reverse complement strand
CGGCGAGCGCGACGTCGTCCGCGATATCGTCCGGCAGCTTCGCGAAGATGCCCGTCGCGAACAGGACCGCCGTGCCGCGCACCCAGATGCGCCCCGAGGCCATATCGATGCGATCGATCGCTTCGATGGCCAGCGGCGTGAGCGTGAGCGAGACGAGCGAAGCGATCCGGTCTCCGGCGCGCACTCCGCCCGGCGCGAGCAGCTGCGCGCCGATCGCCCGCACGCGGCCGACGAACATGCCGCCGCTGCCGGTTACCGGATTGTGGTGCTTACCGCGTTCGCGCACGAGCGCGACCACGTGCGCCGCGACGCGCTCCGCATCGCCGCCGTTGCTTTCGCAGATCTGCCGGAACGAGGCCGAGTCGATGTTGAGCGCCTCGACTTCGCATAAAATTTCATTGTCGTGAACGACGGGCGTCGCGTCGAGCCGCCAGGCGCTCTGCGGCAGCGCCCCCACCGGCTCGAGCACGCGATGGCTGCCGAGCTCGCAATTTTTGCGGGCCACGCTCACGCCGGCGCTCCGGCCGGCTCGTCGAGCGCGATCCCGCCGCGTTCGAAGACCGTCGTTAAGACGATCGTCGTCTTCGTACGAGCGATGCCCGGTACGGCTTTGAGCCGCGTCAGAAACTCGTCGAGGTGGGCCGTCGAGCGCGTCACCACCTTGAGCACGAACGACTCTTCGCCCGCGACGCTATGCACTTCACCGACTTCGGGCAGCGCCGCGACCGAAGCCGTGAAGCGTTCGTAACTCACTTCGGACGTGGTGTACGCACTGACGAAGGCGATGAGCCCGAGCCCGAGCCGCCGGCCGTCCAGCCGCGCCGCGTACCCGCGAATGTACCCGCGCTGCTCCAGCCGCTTCACGCGCTCGTGAACGGCCGGCGGCTTGAGCCCGACGACGACGCCGAGCTCGGCGAACGTCGCCCGGGCGTGCTCCTGCAGCGCCGACAGCAGGCGAAGATCGAGTTCGTCTAAAGCCGGCTGATCGGCTGTTTGTAAGGCGTTCTGCATCGTGAAGAACCGATCTATTCGGTCGCAGGAGTATAACGCACCCGCTTCGTTCGCCGCAAGAGGCTGCGGGCGCGGACCGCGAACATCCTGCCGTGCCTGCCCGCTCGTCCCGGACGCTCGCCGCCGCCCTCGCGCTCCTCGGGGCCGTCGCCGCCTGCGCGATCCGCCCGCCGGCCGCTCCGCAGGCCAC
>CAXUFI010000037.1:0-13922 GCA_964250245.1 uncultured bacterium | reverse complement strand
CAGAGCAGTAACCTTCTCCCAAAATGTTCTATCCGGAACGAGCACGCTGCATTCGATTTCGGGTGAGTCCAAAAGCATCGGGATTTCCGCCACGTAAGGACGTACGGACCGAAGCTCAGATGGCGCCGCCTTGGCGCGCCAGCCGAGTTCGATTTTTACAACATCTCGGACGTATGAGTGAGCCCGGCTCGGGTCGCTCTTCGGATACATAAAAAGGAGTGAGAACGGATCGTTCGCATCGCGATCGATGCTCCATCCGTTCATGGACTTCAACCTCGAGGCAAATTGATCGCGCAGCACCAATAGGAGCCGCTCGGCAATGTACGCGGTTGCGGCCTCGTCGAGTCGCAAAATGCGCTTTGAGCGACTCGATCTGCTGATTCCAGCTTCTTCCGGGTCGGCATCTTCGTGCTCGATGAAGAAGTGCGGGTCGGTAACGATATCGATGTCTTCCGAAAAACGGTTGATAAGCCCATAGGCTTTCGAGAGCGACGTACCACCTTTGAAAGTCATCGCGGGATGATCGACTGGCAGCGAAAAGATAGACTTGAGCGTCCAACACACCCAGAAGTCTTTCTCGACCATAGTGGACTCGACGTTCATCTGAGCCGCCCGCTCCTGTATGGCGTCGCGCCGATCGGCAGGAGGAAGTAGCGCGAAGCTATCCACGGCTCGTGTCATCGTCGGTTAGGATATTATCGATGACGGCGAGCATCCACGCCGGCGCACGACGGGCTCTTTGCCGAAGTCTCTTCCGGAGCTTATGTTCCCGCGCGAAGGCTCGAAGCTTGGCGATCTCCGCTTCGGTCACATGCGCCTTGCCGATGGCACGGAGCGCGTCGATCACGAGTTCAGCGGGATCATCTTCATCGCCGGCTAGAGACCGTGGGCCCGCCGTCCGCAATCGGATGCGTTGACCTCCGATGTTTAGGTCGCGTGGGAAAAGATTGGTTCGATAGATTGGCCGAGCGACGACCTGTGTCGTAAGCCCGAGCTTGTTGGCCGCATCGACCTCGGGCCGTTCGATCATAGCTCCGGTTTTGCGTTCGTGCGCCGCGATGATCGCTTCCGGCGTGGGGCTTAGGACACCGATTCGTGGGCTCGTGCGGGGCAGGTCATAGTAGCCCTTAGAAAGCCGTCGAATGGCGCCCGTGGCGGCCAAGCGCCGCAAGGCCTGCCGGACAGCATCCTCGGACCCCAAGCGAGCGTGGACAAGCTCAACCGGGGTAAAAACGGTCCCCGGTTCGAGCTTATTAAGATGCCGGCGAACAGCGTCCGCTACAGTTCTTAAGGCCATTTGTCACATTTTACTAGATAATAACGTGACAAGGCAAGACGCGACGATCAGCACTGTTTCCGCCTCCAAAGCCGAATATCGCGCCTGGGCAACGGGTGGCTAAGCTGCACGTCAGGACCTCTTTCGAAGTGCCCGTCCTACTCCTCGAACCTTCTTCGGCGGCTGCATCGCATTGCGCTGGACGCGCCGGAATTCCTTAGCAACAAGGCGATCTAAAACGGCGCGGCGTCCTCGCCCGTTAAAGCGCCTATCTCAATCAGAGACGAACGCGTCAATGGAAGCGCCCGAGTTCACGTTATCCACCGCACTGCTGCTACTGTTTTTTAACGAAAAACGAAGACGAGGCCGCTCAAAGAGCGGCTTTGCTTCATGTGAGGACCTTCGTTGTCCGCTCCGCCCCGTTCGCGATAGGGAAGTAAAAAGGGAAGTAACGCCAAGCGCACTTCCCAGAATTACCGCCACCCCTCGTAATCGAACGTGCCGAGAGCCAGAATCGAACTGGCGACACCAGGTTTTTCAGACCTGTGCTCTACCGACTGAGCTATCTCGGCGCGACGCTTCTCCGCGCGGTTTGCGGTCGACGCTTTAGGTCCTCTGCCGTGACGACGATGCCCAACGGCGCTCGAACTAGCGCAGCACGATCGGAGTTTCGACGTTGTTGCGGTTCCGCCGTCGCACCCGCGACTCCCGGCTACGCCACCCGAGATCATCGAGGCCGCACTTGCCGGCTAGAGGCGACCGGAATCTGCCCCCACCGGGACAAGTAGCACGCGCACCAGCGAGCGATCCGGTCGCGATCCTTCACTTCGAGGGCGGCGATGAGGCCCAAGACGCGCGTTAACTGAGGCGAGGGGGGAGGCTGCGGTTCCGTCATGCAGCCCAAGAGTGCCGCCAGCCGGCGGCGGTCGGTCTCATCGAGTTCGACGAGAATCGCATCGCGAAGTGCTTGGAAGGCGTCGGAGTGCCGCATCGAACACACGTTCGATAATCTACCCGAGACCCTTGCACTCGGACTCGCGCCGGTAAAGCGCTTACCGCGGCAAGTCGAGCGCGGTAGCGAAGAGCGGCCCGAGCGGCAGCTCGAACTCGGGCAGCGCGCGATGCCGTAGCGTGTCGCTCTCCGTAAAGACGGTGATGGTCGACGCATCGTACGCGGTTATCGTGCGCTTTGCGGTATCGACGACGAGCACCAGTTGCGCGCCGGAACGGAGATAGACGTCGATTTTCGCGGCGACGTCGCGCGGGTCGTCCCCGGGTGAGAGAATCTCGACGGCCAGATTCGGCGCGAGGGCGGGCGCTTGCAGGTCGGCATGCGATAAGCCGCGGAGCCGTTCGAAGCTGACGAAGGCGACGTCGGGCACGAGCGGACGGCGAGGCTCTCCGGGTGGCTCGAGCCGGAAGCGCCACTCCGGGCCGACTTCCCCTCGGCCATGCGACCAGGCATCGAGCGCCACGCAAAGTCCCAGTTGCAACCGGCTATGGTCTCGGGTAGGACTCACCTTGCGAACCGCGCGTCCGCGCACCCATTCCGTTTCTGGGTCGGTGATCGGTAGAACGATCTCGGCCAGCGACATGTCGTCACGCATAGATTATCACGCCCGCGTCTGCGGTGCCGAGCCGACGGAGAACCCTAGCGGCTGCGGCTATCCGGTCCGCGCGCCCAAGCGATGATTCGCTCCAGCTCCGCAAGCGTGAAGGCTCCGCTGACGTACAGGCGTTCGTCTTCGCGCACGGCTCGCGGCGCCGGGCGCGAGAAGCGCGGACCAGCTACTGCCTCGAACGTAATCGGGCGTGAGATCGGCTCGTCATCGAGGATGCGCCGGGTCGGATGTACGGAAAAGCGCGGATGGTCCACCCGCATATCTTCGCGATTAGCTACGAATCTTCCGCGAGCGCATTCGGGAAGGACGGTCTCGCTATGGATTATCCGGCTTCCATCAACGACACGAATTCTACGCGCCGGCGCCGTGCCGCGTCCGCGGCTTCGCGCGGCCGCGGCGTCTTCGACGACCCGCTATCTACGTTTGGGAGTGGCCGTATCCCGGCGGAGCGTTCGCGTGGAACTCGCGGGCGCGGTGCTTGCCGAATCGGCGGCCCCCGTCATGCTCTTCGAAACGGGTCTGCCGGCGCGTTACTACATCGACCGCGACGAATCTGAACTTCGAACGGCTCGTGCCCGAGCGAAACGCAAACCCAGTGCCCCTATAAGGGCCGCACGACCGGCTACTGGTCGTTCGCGGCCGGCACGGTGCGCATCGCCGATATCGCGTGGTCGTACGCTTCCCGATGCGTCAGTTGCTTCCAATCGCCGGCCTCGTGGCCTTCCTCAATAAGAAGATCGTTATCTTTCTCGGCGGCATCCTCCAGCCGCGCCCCGTCACGCAAATGAGTGAAGACGCTTAAATTGGTCCGCCGCATTGAAGCTCCAGAAGATTTCCCCCAAGTAGGTGCATCGCGACGCGACTGCTTCATTGCGGCGCCCAGCGCCACGACGGCTGCGGCTCTATTTCGAGATTAAGCGCCCGGTCTTTGGAATAAGCGCTTTCACTATCGCCCGCGACGACGACTTGGCGACATCATACTTCTTGCCGAACTCAGGGTAACGCGCTACTGCGGCATCGACTTCTTTCACGATATCGCGCGCGCGCCGCGGACCGATCGATTCTGCGGCTGCCGCTTTCGCAAAATTCGCGAACTCCGCATCTTTGGCACGGCCGCCGATCGTAAGGTAATGCTCACCGCTCGGGCCGGGCGAGAACGTTAAATCGAAGCTTGGCGCCACGGACCATGCGCCGCCGGCGTCCATGAGGAACGCGTGCTGCTTCCAATGGTCATCTCGATTGTGCGCGATGAAATTGAAGACCGCTCGCCGGAAGACGGCTTCCACGCTCCTCTGATCGCGGGTGACACGCCGCGTGAGCTTGAGCAGCGTTTCGTAGTCACCCGGTGTGGTCCAGCCGATTTCGAGGATCGCCGAAGACGAAACCATGTGCAGCCGGCAGCCGGAAACGCGATCGAAGCGTTTGGTCGCGAAGTAACCGGGACCAACTTTAGACGGGAGCAGCTTCGTTTCGGCAACCTCAAGACCGGCCGCGCGTGCCATGTCGGCATAGGCGGCTTCGAGAGGGCCGGCATCACGCGGGTCCGGCGGTGCTCGAAACTTAACGATCCAAGCGTCGAACCCGGACGGAAGAGTTGGACCGAGAGGCCGCAAGTTGCCGCTATCATCCATCGCGACGGAGATCTTGGGCCGCGCGCCGCCGGAAGAGCCGCCCAACCGGACGAGATCGTCGAGTACGCTACTCTCGCGTCCCTCGATGATCGCCAAAGCATTTTCCGCGAGGACATCTAAATCGATTTCGTGCGCTTCGGACGCCAAAAACGGCGGACGATACGTGAGCGCTCCGGGGCCGGACAACCCGATGAGCGCCAAGCGGTCTAGCGCGCCGAGCGCGTTGAACTCAACCCCTTCGGCTTCTGCGCGCCGCCGGAGCAGTTCGCGGCCCCACGCATCGGGCAAGCTGTCGGCAAACACGCCGTGCAGCCCCTCGAACGTCCGCGGTTCTTTCGGATAGAGCACCTGGTCCGCCACCTGAGGGAAAAGCGCGTGAAGAACGAGTCCGGATTCGACAAACGAACGCTTCTGCTCGAAAATGATATTGCGATCAGCGATCCCGAGGCGTCCGACGGCGAGGGTGCACGCTGCGCCGAACTCGAGCGACACCTCGAGCGGCTTACCTTCCGGAAGCCTCACTTTCGGCGTTTACGGACCCGCAACGTCTGCGGCTTCTTCTTTACAAGCTCGTCGAACGAACGCGTCTGCGGTTCCGGGAAGGCCGCGATCAACGAACTTTCAGTCCCTAATGCGAGTGCCACTGCGATTACGACGGCGAACGCAACGTCTTCGCCGCGCTCGAATCGCGAGATGGTGGATAAGCCGACGCCCGCCGCCGATGCTAGTTCGGCTTGGGTCTGCAACCGCGAGATACGCATCGCCCGTGCTCGTTTCGCAACATGACGCCGAATCTCCAAAGGAGAGTAAAGTGTCACCTGCGACATATTAAGGCCTCCATAGCCTCATATTATATCATAGATGACTCATGAAAGGATCACTGGCCTTGCGTCCGTCGAGCGTCGCGGCCGCGCCTGGCGGCCCGTCAACTGCCGGCGCTCACCGCTCACTCCGTCAACAAACGATGCTTGTGCGCTCGGCAACCGCTATGAACGGCTACATGTACGACGTCGCAGAAATTCAGCCGGATGTGCGGGCCGGGTCGAATCGTTACGATGCTTGAAGTGAATCCTCAGTGAAGGCAAGCGATGCTGACGTTCGCCTGTAATTTGAATAGCGACTTTCGATACGGAGTGAACGTTTGTCGGAACGAATATCATTACGCTGGTCTGCTCTGTCAGTTCGGAGCCCGCGGCCGCTCCCTTAACCCGGCCCTCCGCTCTAAATGCCGCCTCGCTCCGATCGCATCTGCCAATGAATCGTCCTCATTTTCATAGTCGACGACGTCGAAGCCGAAGGTCACTACCGCGTATCGTACTTCAACGGTTTGCGCCCCACGTTTTCGTTCGTCACGATCGATGACGCTCAATGCAACCCCAGCTCTGCTTAGGACATCATACCGTTCTTGCGACGTTGGGCTTTCCTGAAGCAACGATCTTCCGATGTACGGCTCGCTTAATATTCATCTATGCTTTCTTGCGCTGCAAAATCGTATCTGAAAGAAAGTGTTCCGTACGGTTTCGAAAGCTCGTTGCTAGCATCGTTCGAGCAGCTCGAGGCGGACGTACTTGACGACGCATGCTGCATCGCGATACAGACGCAAATAAATTGGAAGAGTCCGATCTTCGCTCCGTGCGCGATCGATCGGATCGTATAGCAGTTTCGGAAGGCCGGTGAGCCCTCCATCGCTCGCACCGATCCGTTCGAACGAAGCTTTGAAGAACGTAAAGGACGAAGCCGAGAAGTGCTTACACACTCGTTACCGCCGCTTCTTCCGTCTCAGGTGAGCCCGTGGCTAGACGTAAGCTATTCGTCTCGCAGTAATAACGGTCGCCATCCCGCAGACCGCTGGGTTGCGCGGTACCAGGCAACGGCGGCAGGCCCGTAGCCGGCAACGTCGGCCGCAGACCAGGAACGCGTCGTACCGCCAGACCTGTTCCAAGATTCGACGGCGTTACTTCGGCCGAACGTCGCCCCGAGGGTCGCTCTTCCGGGGAAACGTGGCGACGTTGAAGGGGCTCGAACCCTCGACCTCCGCCGTGACAGGGCGGCGCTCTAACCAACTGAGCTACAACGTCATCATCGATGACCGGGCATGTAACGCGGGACGAGGGGCGAGTGGTGGGCACGGTTGGGATTGAACCAACGACCCCCCGCGTGTGAAGCGGATGCTCTCCCACTGAGCTACGCGCCCAAGGAGCCCACCCCCGCCCAACGATGACGGAGTATACCGTATAGGGCCTACCGTGTCCATCCGCGTATCCGCGGTGACGTGCGAAGTTTGCTCGCCGCGTTGCCGCTCCTCTTCGCGTTCGCTCCCTCCGTTTTCGCTTCGCAAAGCCCTGCCGCGGAGGGCGCTTTCGCGCGCGCCCATCGCCAAGTATCGACACAGATTCCGGCCGCGCAAGAGGCCTTCGACGAGGGCCTCACGTTGCTCGACGCCTTTAACCCGGAAAGCGCTCGCGCCTCATTCGAGCTCGCCGCCAAGGAAGATCCTGCGCTCGCCATGGCCTGGTGGGGCGTGGCGATGTCGCACGGGATCAATATCAACACGGGCTTCGACGAGGGAGACCAGCGCGCGGGAAGCGTTGCGATCCGGCGAGCGCAGACACTGCTCACGAACGCTACGCCCGCCGAGCGCGCGCTCGTGGCGGCGGCGGCAATACGTTTTTCCTACACGCGCAGCGCGGATGCGGATCGTTCGGCGCAGGCCTTTCGCGAGGCGATGGACCGGGCCGCGCTCGCGTTCCCGCAAGACGACGATATCGTCACGCTGGCGGCGGAAGCCGCGATGGATGCGCGTCCCTGGTCCTATTACAACGCGGACGGCTCGCCGAAGCCCGAGACCGCCACGATCGTGGAGCGCTTAACGACCGTCCTCGCGCGTTCGCCGCAACACATCGAGGCGAACCATCTCCTCATCCACGTGCTCGAAGACGCGCGGCAGCCGGAACGAGCGCTCCCGGCGGCGCGCGCGCTCGCCGCGATGAATTTCGAGCCCGCCGCCGAGCATCTCGCGCACATGCCCGCGCACACGTTCATGCGCGTGGGCGACTATCACGCTGCCGGGATGGCGAACGCTCGCGCCGTTTCGCTCTATCGAACGTTCTTAGCCTCCGATCCGCCGGGACACACCGATTATTTCGAACACGATTGCGTCTCCGGCTTAGACGCGTTTATGATGTCGGGCGAGTTCGCCGCGGCGCGGCGGATGGCGACCGCTTGCGATCGCGACGGCTACGCGCTCGCGGCCGAGGCCGACCTAAGGTTCGGGCGCTACGACGACCTCGAGCGGCTTACCGGCCGGGACGACTTCGCAGTCGGCATGGCCGCGGCTCACGCGGCCCGCGCGGACGATGCAGCCCGGCATCTCGCACAACTGCGGAAACTCGGTGGCGGCGGCGTCGCGTCGATCGAAGCGGACGTTTTGGCGGCTCGGCTGCTGGCGATCAAGGGGGACTTCAACGGCGAGGTTTCCAGCTTACAGCATGCGATAGCAACGCAGGACGGTTTAGGTTACGCGGAGCCGCCGCCGTTCTGGCTCCCCGTACGGGAAACGCTCGGCGGCGCCTACTTCGGCGCCGGCCGGTACGCCGATGCGGAACGCACGTTTCGAGCCGAACTCGATCACGATGCCGAGAACCCGCGCGCGCTCTTCGGGCTCGCCGACACCCGCGACCGGGAAGGCCGCCCCGGCTAAGCCGACGCCGTGCGCCGGCGCTTTACGCGAGCCTGGGCCGCGGCCGATACGGCGCCGGATTTGAACGCGCGATAACGCTCGAAATGCGCGACGCAGGGTTCAAACCGGCATCCTCAAATACGCCGTAGAGTCGTGGTGCGGGCGCGTAGCTCAGGGGGAGAGCGCTACATTGACACTGTAGAGGCCGAAGGTTCGAAACCTTCCGTGCCCACCATAAGAAAAGACCCGCCGAGGTCGCAGATCCGGCGGGTTTATCCGTAACTGCGGCTCCTACGCGCGCAGGCGGCCTTAGCGCCGAGCTCGCAGCGGGCAACGCCCCCGGCTACGGCCGACGGAAGCGAACGGCGCGGCCGACGAGGCCGACGATCAGCCAGAGCGGCGGGACGAGCGAGATAAAGACCAGCGTGACCAAGTCGCCGTTCATGGGCGCACGAGCACGGGTCGCGGCGGCAAGGTGAGTTCCGGCTCGCGGAGCGGCTCTTCACGCGCACTCTGTTCCGCGCGCAGGACGTACTGCGCCCACGCGATGTGTTTGCGATTCTTCATTTGTACGAGGTGCGGCGTCGTAAACCACGACTCGAGCCACCAGGCGCCGAGGCCGTTCAGCGATACGACGGCACCGACGAACGCGGCCCATTGACCGCGATACAAATTCGCGCCGGCCGGTCCCAGACCGACGGCCAGGAACCACGCGACCGCAGGGTTTTTCGGGTGCTGCGATTCGTAGAGTTCGAAGAAACGACGCCGCGCCGCCGGGCTAAGCCCCATCGTCGCCTCACGTAAAGCGTCGTCGAAATGTCCGAGGCTTTGGAAGAAGTGATTGACGGCGGCCGCCAGCAACGCGAAAACAAGGATCGCGAGCGTAACCCAAGCGACGATGAATATTTCGAGGCCGACGCCCGCAAACGCGACCAGATAAATCGGCGTCACCGACGGTTGGACGCCCGGCTGCATAGCTTCGTTCCGCACATACGTGGCGCTCGCTCGGGTTGCTCCTAGGCTTTGCCGGCGGCCGAGTCGCCATCTCAGAATAAACTAAGCATCGTCGCGTACGGTCGTCCTATGAATTCGCTTACACCGCTGCAAGCTTTAGGATTGACGGCGGCCCTGCTGTGGCCGGGCGTCGCACTCGCTCAACAGGCCGAATCGCCCCCCGATGGGCCGCCGCCCGCGATGAGCACTCCCAGTGCCCAGCAACGAGCCGCCATGGAGGCGGATCGGGCCCAACTCGAGGCCTTGCACCAGCAGGCGCGCGTCCGTATGCTCGGGAGCCTGTCGCCCGCGCACCGCGCGCAATTTGCGGCCCTCGTCGGTCAATACGCGATAGCCGCGCAGCCGAACCCGGAATACACCGCGCGGCAGATCGATGCGCTGCTGTCGGCACAAGAAGCGCGCAATATTCTCGCAGTCGCCGCGGGCGAACGCGATAGCGCGCGCTCGATCGTGCAGGCCGCTCGCACGCAGTTCGAAGCGACGCTTACGGCCGATCAGAAAGCACGCATGCAAGGGCGCATGGAGCACATGAAAGCGGAGCACGCCGGAGACCCCGAGCGCTCGCCGCGGCCGACCGACGCGGGTTCGATCCTGCTGCACGTGGCGCTCGGCTACGGCCGGATGCACGGGCCGCCGCCCGGCGCTCCCTAGCCGACGCGAAGCCGGCCGGCGAGCTATGCCGGGTACCGTGCGCTTTGTGACGCCGGCCACTTTGACAGGCGGAATTTGCTTCGCGACGAGCGCTTCCGCTTGTCGCCGGTCGATGCCATAGTGTGCCGCATTTCCACACCTCGCCGTCACGGATTCGGCCGTTAGCGAAATGCGCCGCGGGTAGCTTCGCCGACGTAAGGGTCTTCGTCGCGTAGTGGAGCTCCAAGGCCGGTCCACGTTGAAGGGGCATGCGCGCCGGATCGGATGGATCGGCACGAGCGCGCTCGCTTTGGCCGGCAGCAACGCGAGTCTGTATCTGATCGGCTCTCTATTCATCGGCGAAAACGCGATCCCGGGCCAAGGCAGCGCCGCCGTCCCGCTACTCATTCTCGGCGTGATCCTCAGTTGGGGCGCGCTGCCCGGGTGGATCGAACTGGTTCTGTTATCGCCCAACCGCGTCGGCGGGATCGCCGCGGCGTGCTCCGCGGCGTTCGAGCCGTACAGCCCCGTGCTGTCGGCTTTGGCGGGGTGTTGCTATTGGTGGGGCTGGGTTCCGAGCTGCGGGCTTACGGCGATCCTCGCAGCCTCTGCCATCCATCAATGGCTTTTGCCGTGGATACCAATTACCGCCATCGCCCTGGGGATCATCGGCTTCTTCGTCGCGATCAACCTTTGCAGTATCCGCGCGATCGTCACGTTCGCGGTTCCGCTCGCGGCGGTTTCGGCCGCGCTCGCCTTCATTTCCGCGATCGTGCCGGTCGTAACGGGCCATGTCGACTGGCACACGGCCACGACGTTTCATCTTACGACGCCGTTCGGCGGATGGTTCGGCACCGTAACATCGTTGATGGCGGGACTCTATCTGGTCGGCTTCGCCGCGCCTGCCTTCGAAGCCGCGCTGTGTCACGTCGGCGAGACCGTCGATCCCGTGCGAAACGTCCCCCGCTCGGCGATAACCAGCGCCGGCTTGGCGGGGCTTTACTTTATCGTATTGCCCGTCATCTGGTTAGGCGTTATCGGACCGCAAGCGCTCGGCCGCGACCTGGCGACCGAGCTCGGGCCCACCTTCGCGCCGCTCTTCGGCGCCGGCGCCAAAGGGATGGCGATCGGCTTTATGGTCTTCAACATGTTGCACGGTACGCTGCAACCGTTAGCCGGGCCGTCGCGAACGATATCGCAACTCGCCGACGACGGCTTTCTCCCGAGATTCCTCTCGCGGCGCAACACGAACGACGTACCCTGGGCGGCCACGCTCGTGACGGCCGCGGCCGCGACGACGTTCATGCTCGTCGGCGATCCGATCTGGCTCATCGCCGCCGCGAATTTTACGTACCTGATCTCCATCTGCTTGCCGAGCATCGCCGTTTGGCTCTTGCGACGGGATGCGCCGAACCTCGAACGCTCCTATCGTGCCCCGCGCGGAACGATCGCCCTCGGCGTCGGCGTCGCGGCGATCTGGACGATCGCGGCGATCCTCGGCTTCGAGCAGTTCGGCCTGCGAACGGTCATCATGGGCCTGATCTTTGCCTATTCCGGGGCAGCGTTCTATGGTTGGCGCGTGCTCGAAGATCGCCACCGCGACGGCCTGCGCGGCTTTCCCGACACGATCCATCTCAAGTTGACGGGCGCGATGGTAGCCGTGCTGCTCTTCGACGGCGTCGGCTACTTTATCGCGATCGAGCATCTCGTTCGAGCGGACGCCTCGATGGTCGCGGCGCTACAGGACATCTTCGTCGTCGTCGCGCTGCTGACCGTGGGCGTCGGGCTCGTTCTGCCCGGCATGGTCGCGCACGATGCGACGCGCCATTTGGCGATCGTCAACGGCCGGCTCCATCACGTGGCCTTTCACGACGACCTGACGCAGTTGCCCAATCGCGCGATGTTGATGGATCGCTTCAAACAGATGATCGCCCGCACGCAACGGCGGAACGATCATATGGCGGCCGTGCTGTTTCTCGACCTCGATCGTTTCAAATTCGTCAACGATAGTTTAGGGCATCTCGTCGGCGACGCTCTGCTCGTCGCCGTCGCGCGCCGCCTGGAGCGCTGCATGCGGCCGGGCGATACGCTCGCGCGTTTCGGCGGCGACGAATTTACGATCCTCCTCGAGGACATCGGCAGCGTACGGGACGCAACCGTCGTCGCGGAACGCGTTCTGGCCGAACTCGCGCTGCCGTTCCAGATCGCGGACCATCAAATGTTCGCCTCGGCCAGCATCGGCGTGGCCATTACGCGGACCGGCTTCGACCTCTCCGACGACGTCTTACGCGACGCCGATATCGCCATGTATCGCGCGAAAGCGCTCGGCAAGGGCCGCTACGAGGTCTTCGCGCCGGAACTGCTCGCGCGAGCCGCCGCCTTGTTACAGTTAGAGCAGGACCTCAAGGGGGCCGTCGACCGCAATGAGTTCGTTTTGTACTATCAGCCGATCGTCTCGTTCGAAACCAACGGTCTGATCGGCTTCGAAGCGCTCATCCGGTGGCAGCATCCGCAGCAAGGGCTCCTCGCGCCGGACAAGTTCATCGCAGCTGCCGAAGAGAGCGGGGCGATCCTGAAGATCGGCAATTGGGTCATCCAAGAAGCGTGCCTGCAAGCTCGGCGTTGGCAGGATCGCTTCCGTTTGCAACGGCCGCTCGGAATCAGCGTCAACGTTTCGGCAAAGCAATTCTCAGACCCGGACCTCTTCGAAATAATTGCCGACGCCATGGCCGCCAACGGCCTTACGAGCGATCACGTGCACGTCGAGATTACGGAGAGCGCCATTATGGAGCATCTCGACACCGCCCGGGACATGCTCGTCAAGCTGCGAGCCAACGGCCTCGCGGTTCACCTCGACGACTTCGGGACCGGCTACTCTTCGCTCAGCTATCTCAACCGGTTTCCGATCGACACGCTGAAAATCGACCGCTCGTTCGTCAGCATGTCCGTCAAGGCCGGACTCGCCAATCCCGAAATCATCCGGACGATCATTACGCTCGCGCGAAGTTTATTCATGGAGACGACGGCCGAGGGCATCGAGACGCGCGAACAGTACGAGGAGCTGCGCGCGCTCAATTGCACGAAGGGCCAGGGGTATTACTTCTCCCCGCCGGTCGACGGCGCCGCGGCGAGCTTGTTGATCGCCAAGTGGGGCGAGCGCGATCCCCTGCTCATGCTGTCCGGCTCGCCGTCTTATGACACCGCTTCCTAGCGCTTCCGGCGACGTCCGCAACGCCTAATCCGCTAAGTCGAGGGCGCGCGAAGAACGCACGCAGCGGTATCTCGATTCCCGGCAACGCGGCGTGGGCATGCACAGCGTCGTCGACCGCGACTTGGGACCGGCGACGATTACCGGTTCAACCGCCGCGCGGGTCGTCACCGGGCGAGAGAACCTGGGGCGGCGATGCTCGCTGCGAACGCAGGTGACTGGTGTTTCGTCGTGCGTGCCCCTTCGGGCGTCTTAGGGCGTCGTCTCCGAAGATGATTTGCCGCCGACGGTGAGATTACGAACGATCGTTTCCTGACTGACGCCGCTCATGAAGGATACGGTAACGGTAAAGCGCTGGGTTCCGGCGACGGCCGGCGCCGTAAAGGTCACTTCGTTCTGATCGTCGGCGACGGCACTCGACGCGATCTCCTGTCCCACCGGATCCACGAGCGCGACCCGCATGCCCGGCTCGTAACGCGCGATGCCGATCTCGATCGGATCGCCGGGCGCCACCGTTTCATTTACGAGCGCGATCGGACCGTCGTTCTTGCGGCGCACCGCCGCGATCGCATCGTCGAGCGAACGTTCTTTGGTGACGCGCAGCGCGACGCTGCGGTCGGCTTGCGCGTCGCCGCGCGCGGCGTGCAGGACGACGCGGAAGTCTTGATCGGCGTCGACGTACGGCACGAGCAGAATCGAATTACCGCGCCGGTCGAGTAATGCTTCGGCGCGGACCGTGCCGTACTGGTCGATCAAGCGCAGTAAGCCGGCGACCGACGCGACCCGGTAGTAGACGGTGACCGACTTGCCGCCGGCGACGGCTCGCTCGAGAACACGCCGCTCGCCGACGTGCTGCCGGTGC
>CAXUFI010000036.1:0-14262 GCA_964250245.1 uncultured bacterium | reverse complement strand
CGCGCGTCGTGCGCGCGGCTTTCGAAGAAGGGCTCGTCGCGCTGACCGCCGGTCCCGGCGCCCGCGCGCTGCGCATCCTCGTTCCCCTCGTCGCCACGGGCGACGATATCGAGCGCGGGTTCGCCGCGCTCGAACGCGCCTGCGAGCGCGTCCTCCCCTCACGCACCTCTCCATCCAGCGAGGCCCAAAATTCTTGACTCTAATCATGCAGACGTTGCCGCCTATACGCACGCGGTTCTAGAACTCATCCACACCCCCGCGATCGATCGCGCGCAAGCGGATTGGATCGTACGCGAAACGGTCGACGGCTTTCGCGATTACGTAAATCCCGGATTTCTCGAATACCGTAAAGCGGGCGGCCACGGGACGGCGGGCGCCGCGGTCGAGTGGTCGGATTGCGGTAACGTGTTTACCGACGTGAACGGCCGCGAATACATCGATTGCCTCGGCGGCTTCGGCATCTTTAACGTGGGACATCGCCATCCCAAGGTCATGAGTGCCGTGCGCGCGCAGCTCGAACGTCAGGCGTTGCATAGCCAGGATCTGCTCGATCCGTTGCGCGCCATGCTCGCGAAGACGCTCGCGCTGCTGACGCCGGGCGAACTAAAATACTCGTTCTTCAGCAACAGCGGTACGGAAGCCGTGGAAGCCGCGCTTAAACTCGCGCGCGCCTACGATCCGCGCAAGCAGACGATCGTCGTCGCGACCAAGGGCTTTCACGGCAAGAGCTTCGGATCGCTCTCCGCGAGCGGCAAAGCGACGTTTCGCGTCCCGTTCGGACGCATGCTGCCGGGCTTCAAACACGTCCCCTTCAACGACGTGCTCGCGCTCGCCGACATGTTCGCTTCGAGCCGCATGACGGGCGACGACGTCGGCGCCGTGCTGCTGGAGCCGATCCAAGGCGAAGGCGGCGTCAACATACCGAGCGACGACTATCTGCCCGCGGTGCGGGAACTCTGCGACGAATACGGCGCGCTGCTGATTTTCGATGAAGTGCAAACCGGTATGGGCCGGACGGGGAAGATGTTCGCCTGCGAGCATTGGGACGTCGCGCCGGACATCATCTGTCTCGCCAAGGCGCTCGGCGGCGGCGTGATGCCCATCGGCGCGACCGTCGCGACCGAAGCCGTGTTCGCGAGCCTCTTCGCGAACCCGTTCCTGCACACGACCACCTTCGGCGGCAATCCGCTCGCCTGCGCGGCCGCGCTCGCCGCCATCGACGTGACGCTCGAGGAATCGTTACCCGAGCGCGCGGTCGAGCTCGGGGCGTATATGCTCGCGGGGCTGCGGGCGGCCGCGCGGGGATACGAAGACATCGTCGTCGACGTGCGCGGCCGAGGCCTACTCATCGCCCTCGAATTCTCGAGCGACGACACGGGTTACGCGATCTCGAAATTCTTATTCGAACGCGGGATTCTCGTGGCGGGCACGCTCGTGAACGCGCGCGTCGTGCGCGTCGAACCGCCGCTTACGATCGAGCGCGCGCAGGCGGACCGCGTGTTCGCCGTGTTCGCCGAGGCGCTCGCGGCGTCGCAACCGCACAGCCTCTCGATCTCCGCCTAAACGCACCTCTCCATCACGAGGAACCAACGCCTATGTTGCAGATCGAATCGCCCGCCTCGGCGCGTACGGCCGTGCTCGGGCGTCTGGAAAGCGGTGCCGACGGCACGGTACTGTTCTATTCGGGCGGGACGTGGCAAGCCGCGTCGGACGGGGCGTCGCGTCCGTGCATCGATCCGGCGACCGGACGCGAGATAGCGCGCGTCGCCGAAGCTACCGTCCGCGACGCGGAGCGGGCGATCGAACTCGCGCGGGCGGCGTTCGACGAGGGACCCTGGCCGCAAACGCCGGCGCTCGACCGCGCCAGGGTGCTCGCGAAGATAGCGGACGCGATCGATGCGAACGCGGCCGAATTCGCGCAGCTGGAGACGCTCTCGTGCGGTAAACCGCTGCGCGAGGCCGAGTACGACGTGGCCGACGCCGCGAATTGCTTCCGCTATTACGCGGGCCTCGCGACGAAGCCGCACGGCGAGAGTTACGACGTCCCCGCGCCGAGCGTGAGCTTCACGGTCCGCGAGCCGATCGGCGTCTGCGGGCAAATCGTACCGTGGAATTACCCGTTGCTCATGGCGGCCTGGAAACTCGCTCCGGCCCTTGCCGCCGGCAACGTCTGCATCCTCAAACCGTCGGAATACACGCCGCTGACGGCGCTGTGGTTTGCGAAACTGGCGCACGAAGCGGGCTTACCGGCAGGCGTGCTCAGCGTGCTGCCCGGCGCCGGGCCCGTCGTCGGCGCGGCGCTGGCCGAAAGCGTGCTCGTCGACAAGATCGCCTTTACGGGCAGCGTGGTCACGGGTCAGACCATCATGCGCGCCGCCGCCGTCAACATTAAAAAGATCACGCTCGAGCTCGGGGGCAAGTCGCCCAATATCGTCTTCGCCGATGCGGATTTCGCGACCGCGATCGATTACGCGCTCTTCGGCATCTTCGCGAACGCCGGTCAAGTGTGCTCGGCGGGTTCGCGGCTCGTCCTCGAGCGCTCGCTCGCGGATCGCTTCCTGCCCGAACTCGTGCGCCGCGCGAAGGCGGTGGTGGTGGGCGACGGCTTCGATCCGCAGACCGAGATGGGGCCCTTGGTCGCCGAGTTGCAACGCGACCGCGTCGAGCGTTACTTGGAGATCGGACGGGCCGAAGGCGCGACGCTGCTGTGCGGCGGCGGCCGCGCCAACGTTCGCGGCGGCGAAGCCGGCTTTTATATCGAGCCGACCATCTTTACCGATACGACGCCGGCGATGCGCATCGTACGCGAGGAGATTTTCGGACCGGTCCTCGTCGTGCAGCTCTTCGACGGTGAAGCCGAAGCGATCGCGCTCGCCAACGATTCGCCCTATGGACTCGCCGGCGCCGTCTTCACGAGCGACGGCGCGAAAGCGCAGCGGGTCGTCCGGAAGCTGCGCGCCGGAATAACGTGGATCAACGCCTATCATCCCACCTACAACGAAGCACCGTGGGGCGGGTATAAACAGTCCGGCCTCGGCCGGGAGCTCGGCACCTACGGTTACGACGCCTACACCGAGGTCAAGCAGATTAACGTCAATCTCGCCGTCGAGCCGTCCGGCTGGTTCCGCGACCCGCAGGAATAGCGCGCGCCCCCGGCTCGCGGCCACACGGCCTGCGAATCGACCAGGACCTAAAAGGACCTGGCACTTCGACGGGATCTCGCGTATTCTACGCAAGCGAGCTCCCGTCGTTTTCGCTCGGCGAGGCCGCCGTTTCTAATTCGTCGCTTTTTTGCATGAGGATTTAAAGTGCACCGCTTGTGCGTCGCTCTTTTTTGCGTAACGGTGCTCGGCGCCGTAGCCGGCTGTTCGGGTAACTCCTCGTTACCGAACGAGCCGCCGCAGCCGCAGAGCTGGCGCATCCAAGCCGGCGGCGAGAGCGAAGCGCAAGCGTATCAGAGCTTCGCCTATGATCCGTCGACGCTGACGATCGATAGCGGCGATACCGTTACGTGGTCGTATCCGGCCGACGAGCCGCACACGGTCAGCCTCCTGCCGGCCGGAAGTACGACGCTGCCGTCCGCCGCGGATCCGAATAATGCGAAGCCGGCCGGCGGCACGACGTACGACGGCACGGCGTTTACGAGTTCGGGCTTCAAGCTCGGCGGCGGCACGTATTCGCTGCGCTTCACCAAGCCGGGCACGTATAAAGTTTACTGTCTGATTCACCAGCCCGAGATGCAGCTGACGATCGTCGTGCAACAGCGGGGCGCGGCGTATCCCGAGTCGCAAGCGGCGTACGACGCCGCCGCTGCGTCGGGGCTCGCGAGCGACTTCGCGGCCGCCGCCGCGTCGCTGACCGCGTTCCCATATACGGCCGGCAGTCTGCACCTCGGCGCCGGGATCGCGCCGGGTTTAGCGACCGGCAAGCCGGCGAACAGCACCGTACTGCGCTTTCTCGCTACGAGCGAGCTGGCGGCTACGACGACGGTACCCGTCGGAAGCACGGTGACGTGGACGAACCTCTCCAACAATGCGCCCCATACGGTGACGTTCGGTCCGCTCGGCGCGCCGTTTCCGCAGCTAAGTCCGTTCTCGCCTCCGAGCGGCGGCAACGTTTACGACGGCACGAAACTGGTTAATTCCGGGCCGCTCTTTCCCGGGCAAAGCTTCGCCGTCACATTTTCGGCCGCCGGTACGTACCAGTACGAGTGCCTCTTCCACGGCGGCAGCGAAAACATGGTCTCGACCTTGATCGTTCGCTAGCCGCGCGCCGGCCGCGGCGAGAGGTAGCCAGCCCCTATCGCCCCGAAACACCCCGGCTGACGCGAGCCGGAGCCGCGTCGTTTTCGTACCATCCGGCAGCGAGCGGAGTATTCGTGAACGATAAAGAGCTGGTGCTCACGAAAGAAGGGCTGGAGAAACTCGAGGAAGAGCTCGACGATCTTAAGACCGTCCATCGTCGCGAGGTCAACGAGCGCATCCGCCAAGCCAAAGAGTTCGGCGACATCTCCGAAAACGCCGAATACGAAGACGCCAAACAAGAGCAGGCTTTCGTGGAAGGGCGCATTCTCAAGGTCGAAGCGATGATTCGTAATGCGCGAATAATCGACTCTTCGGAATACGCGCAAGACGAAGTGCACTTGGGTGCGACCGTAAAGGTAAAGGACGTCAAGAGCGGCGCGATGCACGACTTCACGATCGTCGGCTCCGCCGAAGCGGATCCCGTGAACGGCCGGCTCTCCAACGAATCGCCCCTCGGCAGCTCGTTGATGGGGAAAAAGAAAGGTGAAGTCGTCGAAGTGACGACCCCGCGCGGGGTTACGAATTACAAGATCGACGGCATCAATTCGACGAAGAAGAAGGCCGCGAAAAAGGCATCGTGAGCGGGCAGGCGCCCGCGAACGAGCGGTCCGCGGACGGAGCGGCCGAGCCCGGCATCCGGGAAGCGGAACTGCGGACGGCGAGGCAGGCGAACCTCGCGGCGCTACGCGAACGCGGCGTCGACCCGTTCCGCGCTACGCGTTACGGCGTTTCGACCGGAGCGGCCGAACTCGCCGGGCAATTCGCCGGCCTGCAACCCGACGACGAACCGGACGGCGTTGAATTCGCGCTCGCGGGCCGGCTCCTCGCACTGCGCAAACAAGGTAAGAGAGTTTACTTCGCCGACCTCTGGGATCGCTCGGGTAAATTACAGCTCTACGTCCGGCAGGATGCCGTCGGCGAGCACGAGTTCGAATTGTTCGACCGGCTCGATCTCGGCGATATCGTCGGCGTGCGCGGTCCGGTGTTCCGCACGAAGAGCGGCGAGCTGACGCTGCGCGTACGGGCCTTCGAAGTGCTCGCGAAATCGTATCTGCCGCTACCCGATAAGTTCCATGGCCTGCAAGACGTAGAGAAGCGCTACCGGCAACGCTACCTCGATCTCGCGATGAACCCCGACGTCCGCGAGACCTTCGTGAAGCGTTCGAAGATCGTCGCGGAGATGCGGCGCTTCTGCGATACGCGCGGCTTCATCGAGTGCGAGACGCCGACGATGCTGCACGTCGCGGGCGGCGCCGCGGCGCGTCCCTTCCGGACGCATCACAACGCGCTCGACGTCGATCTCGATCTGCGCATCGCGACCGAGCTCAATCTCAAGCGCCTCATCGTCGGCGGCCTCGAGCGCGTCTACGAGATCGGCCGCATCTTCCGCAACGAAGGGATCGATACGACGCACAATCCCGAGTTCACGATGCTCGAGTTATATGCCGCGTATTGGTCCGTGCACGAGATGATGGAGTTCAACGAGGAACTGCTCGCGCATCTGGTGACGCACGTCCATGGCTCGACGGAGCTCGTCTACGGCGACCGCGCCCTCTCGTTCGCGCGGCCCTTCAAGCGCGTCGGCTATTTCGAAGCGATGCAGACCTGGGGCGGCCTGACCCGGACGGAACTTTTAGACCCGGCGGCGGCGCAGCGGATTCTCGCGCGCCTCGACGCGCCGCCCTCTCCGACGCACGGCCA
Organism: uncultured bacterium; assembly: GCA_964250245.1. Lineage (GTDB taxonomy): Bacteria > Vulcanimicrobiota > Vulcanimicrobiia > Vulcanimicrobiales > Vulcanimicrobiaceae > CAXTIY01. The sequence continues at coordinate 8,257 of CAXUFI010000036.1, read as the reverse complement.
GGCGCTCGATAAAATCTTCGAGCGCGTCGTCGAGCCGCAGCTCGTCGACCCGACGTTCGTGTACGATTATCCGGTCGTGATCTCGCCGCTCGCGAAACGAAAAGACGGGGACCCGGAGCTCGTCGAGCGCTACGAACTCTTCGGCGCTAATTTCGAATTGTCCAACGCCTTTACCGAGCTCAACGATCCCGCCGATCAGCGGGCGCGGTTCGAGGCGCAGATTCTCGAACGCAAACGGGGCAACGATGAAGTGCCGCCGCCGGATTGGGACTTCGTGACCGCGCTCGAATACGGCATGCCGCCGACGGCCGGGATCGGCATCGGCGTCGACCGCATCGTGATGCTGCTGACCGGCCGGCTATCGATTCGCGATGTGATCCTCTTTCCGTTGCAGCGGCCGCTGCCGGCGTAAGAGCGCATGCGCGAAGCGGACGCACTCGGGGCGCGCGCCCGGTCGCTCTTAGGCGACGAACGCGATCCGGTCGCCAATGCGGCGAATCTCTGCGCGCTTATTTACGGCACGTGGTCCGGGCTGAATTGGGCCGGCTTTTATTTCGTGCGCGGCGGCGAACTCGTGCTCGGTCCGTTTCAAGGAAAGCCCGCGGTTACGCGCATCGCGCACGCGGCGGGCGTCTGCGGAACGGCCTGGGCCCAAGGCCGCACGATCGTCGTGCCGGACGTGCACGCGTTCGCGGGGCACATCGCCTGCGACGGCGCTTCCGAATCGGAGATCGTCGTGCCGCTCGTACGCGACGGCAGAATCGTCGGCGTACTCGACCTCGACAGTCCCGAACTCAACCGCTTCACCGCAACCGACGCCCGCGAACTAGAATCCTTAGCCGCCCTCTACATAAGCTCTTCAAACGAACTTTACGGATAAGCATATAAGCGCGCCGATCCAATCTCGATGGATATTCGGATCTAGTCCGGCTCGAGGCGCCCGGCAGCGAAGTCTCCGTCAGAAAATGAGCTGCCGGGCAACGGCGAGCCGGGCTACTTCCGGACATTTCGAACCTAGGGTTTGGCCTGGTGAAGCCAGATTCGATTGCCGTCGGGATCCTTCACCTCGGAGATCCAGCAGAAGCTCGTTTCGAAGGGCAGACTCGACTCGACGCCGCGTTGCGCGAGCGCTTCGCGAAATTCCGATAGGTTCGGCGTTTCCAGCGCCAGCGATTGCGCGCTGCCGGGCGGCCCGACTTGTTCGAAGTTTCCGATCCCGAACGTGGCGCCGGCGACCTCGAACTCGACCCAGAAGTCGGAGGCCAAGCCCGACTTTTGCAGGCCGAGCGTATCGCGATAGAAGGCGACCGCCCGTTCCAGATCGGTAACGGGGTACATGGTGAAGGCGATCCCGGTAACTGCCATGTGCTCCATCTTACGCGCGCTCGCCGAAGTTCCCCGAGGCGGACGGCGCACCGGCGCGGCGAGGTGAAGACGTTTTAAGGAGAAAAATGGACCTGACTCAGACCTTCCCGCGCAGCGTGCGAGAGACGTTCTGCGGCGTCGTCATGCTGGCTCGGACCGCCGACAAGGCGAGAGCCGTCGCGAACGGCACGAACGGCGAATATCATTATAACTGTCCGATGGATCAGACGGTGTTCGGCTTCCTCGGCATCGATCCCGAGCAATTCCTCGCCAAGGTAAAGATCGCGCCGGACGATGCCGAAGTCGAACAGTTCGTCAAAGAGTTCACCGGCCGAAAAAAGCCGGCCGAAATCGAAGCGTTCAATAAGGATTTTCTGGCGCAGAAGCCGGCGTCGGGCAGCGATGCCGCCACCTCCTTCGAGCAATTGCGCGCGTCGGTCGCGCCCGAACGGACCGACGTGACGACGTGGGCCGATCTGCTCGATCTCGATGAGAAACGCAGCGTCCCCGTGCGCGCGGCGGCGGCCCTGTAAGCGCTGCCGGCTGCCACCTACCGCGTCGTCGTAGAATACGACGGCACGGACTTCTGCGGCTTTCAATTTCAGCCGCTGCTGCGGACGATCGCAGGCGAACTCGAAGCGGCGTTATCGCGCCTCTTCGACCAGCCGCTCAAGGTGACGGTAGCCGGCCGGACCGATGCCGGCGTCCATGCCTCGGGGCAGGTGATCTCGTTCGTCGCGCACGACGCCTTTCCGGTCGACAAGCTCGCGATCGCCCTTAATACGTCGCTGCCGGCGGATCTAACCGCGCGCGATGCGGCGCGCGTCGAGAGCTCGTTTTCCGCGCGCAACTCGGCGCTCGAGCGGCACTACACCTATCTCGTTCTCAACCGCCGCGAACCGTCGGCGGTGTTGCGCCGCTACGCGCACCACGAGTATCGATCGCTCGACATCGACCGCATGCGGACGGCGGCGGCGCACTTCGTCGGCGAACGCGACTTCCTGACGTTCTGCGGCGTGTTACCCGATCGCGGCGGAACGGTCCGGACGATGAACGCGATCGCGATCGAAGCCGAGGGCGAACTCGTGCGGCTGCATTACAACGGCGCGGGCTTCCTCCATCGCATGGTTCGCATCATGACCGGCACGTTGCTCGACGTCGGCGCGGGGCGCTCGGCGCCGGGAGACGTTGCGACGATGCTCGCCGCCCGCGACCGCCGCGCGGCGGGACCGACGGCGCCGCCGCAGGGGCTCACGCTCGTGAACGTGGTCTACCCGCACTTCACTTCGCAACGATCCGTCCGCGGCGCCGCCGCGGCGACTACTGTTCGTCGTAGCGATTGACGAGGATCTTGATTTGCCGATTCTTACTCGAGCGTAAAAACGTAATGTTGACGTGCTGGACGCCGAAAGCGAAGCGAAAGACGTAATCGAACGACTCCGCGCCGTCGCCCTCGTCTCGCGCGAACCGCAGGAAGCGGCCCATGAAATCCTGCACGGCGGTGCACGGTGCGACGTCGCGAAAGAAGTTACGTCCGATGACGCGGTCTTTCGAGAGGCGCGCCATCTTGGATTCATAACTATTGTACTGTTCGATATTGCCTTCGTGATCGACCGCGATGAGCCCGAATGGTAAGTCGTCGACTTCCGTGCCGGAAAGTTCGAAGAGGTTCTTGGCGTCGAACATTGGGATGCTTTGTGTGCCTAACGTGAGAACAAGGCCTGCCTCGTGAGCGCGGTGCGCGACCTGCGCGGCCTCACCACGGACGACCTCGACCGGCTCAGTGCCGAGGGTCGTGTCGAAGCCGTCGCGCGGCGCGCGGTCGTGCCGCTGGACGGGCCGACGCTCGTCATCGTCATCGGCGGCTATTTCCGCATCTTTCGCAATGCGGCGTTCGTTCGCGACGTTACGCTCGGACTCGCTTCACGCGGCGACGTGCTCGCCGCCAATGCGGCCTTCGGCGACCGGCCCTCGGAAACGGGCGCCGAGGCGCTCTCCGTCGGACACGTACTCCTAATCGCGTCCGACGCCTGGAGCGCCTGCGCGGCGGCCGATCCCGGACTGAGCGTGAAGTTCGCGGTGTCGATAGGCCGGCGCGTCGAACGGCTGCACAAGCGCCTGGAGGAATTGAGCCGCTCCGGCGTCGAGGGTCGCGTCGCGGCAAGCCTCCTCGATCTCGCCGACGATTACGGCCTCCCCGCCCCGGCGGGGGTGCGGCTCGACTTGCCGCTCTCGCAGGAAGACCTGGCGCGGCTCGCCGGAACGACGCGCGAGACGTGTTCGTCGACCGTCGCCGATTTCGCCCGCCGGGGTCTCGTGCGCGGCGGGCGGTTGCGCGGCATGCTGCTGGTCGATATGCCGGCGCTCGCGCGACTGGCGCGCACGGGTGAAGCGACCTCCGAAGCTGCACCCCTTCGTTGACAGACAAGGGCGGCTCCGGTACAATTCCAAGGTTGTCCCGGCCCCGGCAGACCGCTCACTCGTCCAAGTAAGGCTTCATGCGCACCTTTCAGCAGAAAACGGTAGAGACCCGGCACGATTGGTACGTCGTCGACGCGGCCGGTCAACGTCTGGGCGTCCTCGCCGTCCGGATCGCTAAGGCGCTTTCCGGAAAACATAAACCGACCTGGACGCCGCACATGGACGACGGCGATCACGTCGTGGTTCTCAACGCGGATAAGGTCGAACTCGGCGGCCACAAGTGGACGCAAAAGCTCTACTACCGTCATAGCGGGTTCCCCGGCGGATTGCGAACCGAGACGGCGCTCGACGTCAAGCGAAAGTATCCCGAGCGGCTGGTCGAGCGGGCCGTGCGCGGCATGCTGCCGACCAACCGCATGCGCGACGTGCAGCTCGGGCGCCTCAAAGTCTACGCGGGGGCGACGCACCCGCATGCGCCCCAGCAGCCGAAGGAGCTTTTCTAATCTTGGATTCCGGAGTCGAACAATTCGGCGGAACGGGCCGTCGCAAGCGGGCGGTCGCGCGCGTCAAGCTGGTCCTCGGTCAGGGCGTCATCCTCGTGAATAAGAAGCCGGTCGACGAGTATTTTCCGCGGCCGAGTCTGTTACAGATCGTGCGCCAGGCACTCGAGGTCACGCAGACGACGGCACGCTTCGACGTCCACGTGAAAGCCGAGGGCGGCGGTGTCGCCGGGCAGGCCGGCGCCGTTCGGCACGGTATCGCCCGAGCGTTGCTCGAGATGGACGAGTCGCTGCGCGAGCCGCTACGTAAGAACGGTCTTTTGACCCGCGATCCGCGTGAAAAAGAGTCGAAGAAGTACGGCCGCAAGCGGGCCCGGAAACGGTTCCAGTTCTCGAAGCGCTAAGCGCTTAATCGGCGGGGGCGGCGCTCGCGGACGTCACGAGCGGCGGTTTGATCGCGTACACGTGCGTGATATCCGTGCGGCCCTTAATCCGCGCGGTGCGGCGCTCGATCGGCAAGGCGATTTCGCCGGCCTGCACGATCGTCTCCTCGTCGCAAAAGATCGAGCCCGGCGGCGCGGCGGTTTGTAAGCCGCTCGCGAGGTTGACGGCGTCGCCGATTACCGTGTAATCCATCCGTTTGGGGCTGCCGATATTTCCGGCGACGACGTCGCCCGTCGCGAGTCCGACCGAAATCTTGAGCGACTCGTCGAGCCGCGGCGCTAAGCGCGCGACGGCCTCGTGCAGTCGAATCGCCGCCGACACGGCCCGGGCCGCGTCGTCGCCGCGCACGAGCGGCGGACCGAAGACCGCCATCAGCCCGTCGCCGTAAAATTTATCGAGCAGGCCGTCATGTTCGAACACGATGCGCACCGCCTCCTCGAAATACAGGTTCAAGATTTCGACGACGCGCTCGGCCGGAAGCTTTTCCGCAAGCGACGTGAAGCCGCGGATATCGGCGAAGAGCATCGTCGCGCGTTTGCGTTCGCCGCCGAGCTTGACGGCTGTGGTGTCGGTCATGAGCGCCTTGACGACGTGCGGCGCGAGATAGCGGGAGAACGTCTCCGCGATCCGGCTCGCGGCGATGACCTGCGCTTCGTGCGCGATCTCGAGGCGCCGGTGTTTGGTCACGTCGGTGACGACGATGGCCACGCCGAGGCCGTCGCCGATGTGCAGCGGCGCGAGTTGTATCTCGAGCGTGCGCTCGTTCCCGTCGGTGCGCCGGATCTCGACCTCCGCTCGCAGCGCGACGGCGCCGCTGAGGAAAAACGTATCGAGCAGTTCGGGCAGATCCGGGACGAGCGGCGCGAGTACCGCGCAATCGTGCCCGATGACTTCCACCGCCGACAGACCGAACGTCGCTTCCGCGGACCGGTTGAAGGTCGTGATCGCGCCGCCCGGCGAGAGCGTGATGATGCCGTTCGCGATCGCCTCGAGCACGCGCGTGCCGAACGCCTGCAAGCCGGAGATGCGTCCCGCTCGTTCCCGTTCCGCTTCGAACATTCTCGCATAATCGATAGCGAGTGCCGCCTGCAGCGCGAACGCGACGAGCATCGCGCGGTCGCCTTTGCGGAAGGCTGCCGGCCCTTCGCGAGAGTCCAGATAGATGGCGCCGATGATCGTGCCGTTCGCGATGAGCGGAACGCAGGCGATGGAACGCAGGTGTGACGCCATGACCGCGGGATCGAGTTTGAGATACGGATCGGCCGCCGCGTCGGTAATGAACACGACGGCGCCGTCATCGAGCGTCCGCGTCAGGAGCGCGCTCGGCGGCGGCGCCGAGACGCTTTCGAACGTCGAATGTTCGTGATAGACGCGGACCAAGCGATGACCCTGACGCAGGTAGAGGAAGCCGCGTTCTGCTTCCATCACGTCGACGGCGAGCGTGAGCGAATTCCGCAGCACCGCATCGAGGTCGAGCGTCGCCGTCGCGGCCGTGCCGTCCATCATCGCAGCGCGAACAACCGAGGCGTTTTCGACGGCTGCAACACGAAAACGAAGCGAGGATAGAGGTGCATCCCGTAACAGATTCGGCCGGGACCCCGGGAAGTTAATGTTTTCGTCACGTTGCGGCGAGCTCGCGTCCATAAGCTTCTCCTAAACTCGCCGGTATGGAAGCGATCCCGACCGTCATCGCGCACGCTGCTTTAAGCGCGCGCGACCGCCTCTCCGACTTGTCTCGCCTTGCCGCGACGGCGGACGCCGCGCCGGGCAGCTCCGCTGCTGCGGGCTCGATGGCGAAGGCGGCGCGTGAAGCGATCTTCGTCGACGCGCTGACCGCGGCGATGCATTCCCGGCTCGAAGAGTTGAAGAGCGTCGCGCGGCCATGAGTGAGTTCGACATCATGCAAGCCGCCGCGGCCGGCATGGATGCCCAGCGTTCGGCGCTCGATCTCGCCGCGCGGAACGTCGCGGCGGCGGAGGCGGACGGAACGCAATTCGAGCGGCTCGTGCCGCGTTTTAGCGTGGCGCCCTCGGCTCCGGCGTCCGAGTACGAACCGCCGGAGGAGCCCGCGGACGACGGCGCGGATGCAGCGGACGGCGGCGAAGAGAGCGTGCCGATTCGCTACCTCGGCGCCGCGCCGGAACACGGCACGAGCGTCGATGCGGTCACCGAGATGGTCGCGGTACTCGACGCACAGCGAGCCTATGAAGCGAACGCTTCGGTCTTCGATCTCGGGAAGCGGCTCGCCGAGCGAACGATCGATATGGGCCGGTTGCAATGACCGTCGAGCCGCTACTCCCGGCGTCGCCCGACGAACCGCTTCCTTCGCCGCCCGAATCGCAAGGCGCGGGCTCGTTTGCGACCGCCCTCACGAGCGCCTTCGCCGATGCCGGCGCTTCGCTCGAGCGCGCCGACGGCGCGGAGCGGGCGTTCGCCTCGGGCCGTGGCGGATTACAGGAGATGGTCCTCGAGCGCGCCCAGGCCGACGTCGCGCTGTCGCTCGCCGCAACCGCGGCGTCGCGCGCGTCGCAAGCGCTCTCGACGATTCTCGGCATGCAGATTTAGCGATGCAGATTCTATTGCGCCGCTGGAACGCGCTCGCGCCGCGCCCGCGCTTCTTCGCCGTTTTACTCGCCTCCGCCGCGCTTGCGGCACTCGCGCTCGCGCTCGCGCTCGCGCGCGACACGAGCATCGAGCTCTTCGCCACGCCCCTAGACGCAGAACAACTCGTCGAGGTCGTCGGGCGGCTCGCGCAGTGGAACGTGCCGTTCGTGCCCGAAGCCGGCAACGTTCGCGTCGCCGCGCATTCTCGGAACGCTTTACTGCTTAAGCTCTCGCTCGAGGGGCTGCCCCACGCGCACCTCGCCTCCTCTCGCGAAGCGCTGTCCGCGGCCGGACCGCTCACGCCGCAATCGGTTCTCGACGCGCAGCAGCGCGAGGGCTTAGCCGGCGATCTCGCGGCGAGCCTGCGCGGCTTACCGGGCGTGGAAGAAGCGCGCGTCATCATCGCTCCGGCCGAAGCCGGCGCGTTCGCGGACGAAGGCTCGCATGCGGCGTCGGCCTCGGTGCGGCTCAGTTTGCGGCCCGGCCTCACGCTCGGCACCGCCCGGTCCGAAGGGATCCGGCAGTTCGTCGCCGCGGCCGTCTCCGGACTCGATCCCAAGCACGTCGCCATCCTCGACGACCGCGGGCTCGCGCTCGGCGAAACGAGCGGCGCCGCCGACGAAGCATCCGCCTTGCAAGAGTCGCTGCAATCGGCGCTCGATACCGCGCTCGGCGCGGGCACCTCCATCGTGCGCGTGCGGATCGATTACGATCCGCGGGTGCGCGAGCTTCACGACGTCGTACGCAAACCGCTCGGCAGCCGGCCGATCGGCACGGCCACGAGCGACGAGACGTACCGTAGCAACAGTAAAACGTATGCGAAGAAAAATGCGAGCGTCGATCGCGGCAGCGAGACGGCCGACGAACGCGTCGACACGCCCGGCGGCCGGCTCGAACGCATCTCCGCCGCCATCGCTCTGGAT
>CAXUFI010000035.1:0-15043 GCA_964250245.1 uncultured bacterium | reverse complement strand
CCGTGTAAGTTACGCGGCGGCAGCCCGCTCGGCTGCGGCCGCGGCGCGCCGCTCTTCGGCGCGAACGAATTCTTGCTCTACGCGCAGACCCAACTCGGTTTCCCGCCGTCGACCGCCGGCGCGCTCTTGCTGCTGCGCATCATCGCGATCGTGTTCGTCGCGCCGGCCGCCGTGCTGCTCGTTAACGCCAATAAGATTAACGTCAAGATCCCGGTCGCGCTCGGCTTTATTTTCGTTCCCGCCTCGTACGCGCTGCTCGGTATGCAGACGACGTACGCCTCGCACTTTTCGACGTTCTTATTCGCGCTCGTGCTCTCGGGCGCGGGTTTCGCGTGCCTCTTCTCGCCGATTGCCAACGTTACCGTGCGCTCGTTGCCGCCGCTCCTCGCGCCTCAGGGGCTCGCCATCTTCAAGCTCGTCCTGCTGCTCGGCGGCTCCATCGCGGCCACGGCGCTCGCGGTGCTCTACGATCACAGCTACGACGCGTATCTCTCGCTCCTGGCGGGTAGCGCGACGCTGCGTCACGTCTCCGAGCTCGGCACGCAGGCGCTCTCTTCCGCGACCTACGGCGGATACGTCGCGGCGCAAGCTGCGGTGCTGGCCTATGCGGATAGCTCGAAGTGGGTCGCGCTCTCCTCACTGCTCAACATCCCGTTTATCTTTTTGCTTCGGCCGCCGCCGAAGAGTGCGTAGCGTCCGATAGGCCTACACGGCGGCGGAACGAAGGGAGCGGAGTGGCTGCCGTCCCCAGTATCGCCGCGGCGTCGGGTAATTGCGCCGTCGAGTCGATCGCGGATATGGGGCGCGTCATCCCGACGATACTGCTCGGGCCCGCGTTCGCCGTCGGCGTGGGACGGCCTGACTCGGCGGCCCGGTCTTCTTCGCGTTGCTGATTCTAAAGCCGTCGCCCGCAGCGGTGGCGTTTTTCGCACTTCTTGCCGTCCTCTTCTTCGCCGGTCGCGCTGCGAGCGCCGCCGAAGCCACGACCGGTCTCATCGTCGGTAGCGTCACCGATTCCGCCGGCGTGCCGCTGGCCGGGGTCGCGGTCTCGGCCGCGTCACCCTCGGGCCGTTATTCGGCGATTACCGATAGCCGCGGACGCTACACGATGCTCGGCGTCGTCCCGGACACGTACGTCGTCACGGCCGAAACGCCCGGCTACGAAGCCGCGACGCAAAACGATCTCAACGTTCTCTCCGGTGCGCAACAACGCGCGTCGTTCCGGCTCGAGAAGGTGCTGCGGACGATCGGCACCGTGCGGGCGGCGAGCCGGGCGTTTAACGTCGGCTCGACGAGCGACACGTTTAACGTGAGCGGCGACGCCGCGCGCGCGCACGCTCCGGCGACGGCGACGGCCGGGCTGGCGAACTATACGGAAGGCACCGTTCAGGGAGCGATCGCGAACGTGCCGGGCGTCGACCTGGACCCGTTCGCTAACGCGATCGTGCGCGCCGGCCGCGTGAGCGACACCGTCTTCGATTTCGATTCGATTCCGATACCGCAGGGTCTGATCGCCGAGCCGGGCGGGAACGTCGACGGCGCGCAACTGCCGACGACCGGCATCGCGTCGACGAGCGTTACGCTCGCCGGCTATTCCAACGAGAGCGATAACGCGCTCGGCGGCGTCGTCAATGAGATCCCGGCGGTCGGATCGTATCCGGGCCGGGCGACGTTCGAGCTCGCGGACGGCGTCGGCGCGAGATACCAGTTCAGTAGCGTCGAACTGCTCGGCGCCTCGCCCGATCTGCGCTGGCGCTACGCGCTCGCGAGCACGCTCGGCAGCGAGTATTTTCAGTACGGCGATCCCAAAACGTTTTACGCAGCCGAAGCCGCGACGTACGGGCTATCGCTGCAAACGCGCGGCCAGTATTCGGTCGAAACGAACGTCCACTATCGTGCGACGCTCAAAGACGACTTCTCGATCCTCGGGCTCATCGGTCAGGCGCAATACAATCAGTACGCGTCGCCGTTTCCGGGCGAGACGGTCGGCTTTCTCGATGGTTCGACGACGACGTATCCCGGCGAGACGAACCCGAAGGCGCCGGTGAACTTCGCCTCGGGAGTGCGCGGCGACTACGACATCGTCGAGGGGCAGTGGCAACACACCGGAGCGCACGTCTTCACGCGCCTTCAAGTATATCAGGTGCAAAACGGCTCGTCGTCGGGCGGCCCGTTCTGGGACGAGAATGGGTTCCCGGACGGTTCGATCTCCCTTTTTCAGCGCTCGACGGCGCGGCAGAACGGCGTCAACTTCGATAACGAGGCGGTGTACGGTCGCGACCGGCTACGCTTCGGCGCCGAGTACCGGACGAACACGTCGTATCTCGATCAGGTCGTGCCGACCGGCGACGAAACGATTACGTCGAATCCGACGATCGGTTCCTATCTCGCGTATCTCGGCGACACCTATTCTGCTTCCGAGCGGCTCGAGCTCTCGGGGACCGCACGCGCGACGCACGCTCACTTCAAGCCGAACGTCGGAGTCGCGTACGATACCGGAGCGCTCGATCCGCACTTCGGCCTCTCGTACCGCTTGGGCGCCGCGTACGCGCTACGCGCGAACTTCGACCACATCACCGTCGCGCCGGCGCCGCTCGAAGCCGATCGCGTGGACTCGACGAACGTGGACGAAAACGGCAACGCCGCACCGTTCGTACCGCTCGCCTCGGAGACGGCGAACGATTTCACCTACTCGTTCGAGGGTGGCGGCCGCACGCAATTTCGCTTGACCTACTATCAGAAATTCGAGCGGAATCTCATCGACGTGCTGCCGTTCAACTTCCAATCGGCCGTCGCGTCGGGGCTCAATCCGAGCGGCGTCGGCGTTCCTTCGAATGTGGGGAATCTGCGCGCGAACGGCCTGGAACTCTATCTCAAAAACGGCGGCTTCTCACTGGACTCGAATCTCGTGCGTGCGTTCTCGTCGAGCGCGTCACAGTTCGCGTATAACGATCTCAACGCTCCGGCGATCGCCGCGGGGCACCTGTTCCCCGTCAGCTACGAACCCGATTTCACGACCGAGTTGTCCTACGAGTTCCAGGACCGGTCGCGGCGGCTGCGCTTCACGCCGTCGCTCTCGTATTCCACCGGCTACCCGTACGGCAACGGTAAAATGGCCTACGAGTTCGATCCGGTTACGAACAAACCGGTCGTCGTCCCGAACGACAATTACGTTAATCCGGGCGACAACTATTACTTCCTCAAGGATCCCTCGCTGCCGTTCGATGCGGCGACCAATCCCTATATCGGCAATCTCGGCACCAATGAGGGCGGCGATCCCGATACGCTGCGCACGATCCCGCAAGTGCTCGTCAACCTTCACGTCGAGGGCGATCTCACGAAGCGTCTCACGGTGCTGCTCGACGTCGCGAATCTGTTCGGCAACTTCTCGCCGACCGCGTATCAGGTCAACGCGTATCTCATCGGTCCGCCGGGTTACAAGGGCGGCAATCCGGTCTATGCGGCTTGCTACGGCCAGGTACTCGCGGGAACCGTTCCTTGCGCCCCGGGGCTTCCCGCCGGCACGACCCCGTACACGCTCGGGAACGGGATCCCGACCAATAACGGCGTGACGCAGGCCGTGCCCTGGAGTTACGGCAGAGACGGCTACATCGCGCAGAGTTACCCGCTCGGCCGCACGTTACAAGTGCGCCTGCGATACCGTCTGTAGAGCGCCGCAACCGGAGCGCGCGGCCGTCTCGCGATCGTTCTCGGGCTTGCGTTGCGCGGGACCGCTTAGCGCGCATCCTCGGCGGCGAGCTTGCTGAGAATCGCTTCCGCCGTAGCCGTGTCGGTGACCAGCGCGTTGATCAGCCCGGCTTTGACGGCTGCGATAATGGCGGCGGCCTTTGCAGCTGAGATCGCTACGCCGATGATGACGGGCACGTTTCGCAGTTGCTCCACCGACAACGCGAGGAGCCGGTCATCTCCTTCCCACGGAATGACCTTTCCGGTCGCGTCGAAGTAATGGCGAATGACGTCGCCGGCTGCGTGCACGAGCGCCAATTCATTCGAGGTCGCAGCACCTGCGTGAACCGGGTCGACCGCGTGTGGAAGACCAACGCCGACGATGGCCGCATCGACTCGGCTCCAAAGCGCGACCCGGTCTCGAATCGTCGGGTCGTTGAGAAAGGCTTCGCGAGCTTCGCGCGACGGCAGATAAGGAGCATGAATGAACTGCGGCGCGCCGCCCATTTGCTCGGCCGCCATGCGGACGAATTCGTTGATTTGAAAGTGCGGTGCGGCTTGTTGCATACCGCCCGTCGCCGGCACGGTGATGATGCCGGGAATTCGCGGCAGGCCCGAACGAATAACGTCTCGCACCGCCCGACCCCATCCTAGTGCGAGGATAGAGCGTGCCCGCAGGCCCTCTTCCTTGAGGATTGCGCCGACGGGTTCTGCGAGCGCGTTCGCTTCGGGCGCATCGATGATCATAACATGCCGGAGTGCCAAAGCCTTTTTCAGTAACTCTGAGGTGTGTTCGGACGTGGCGAAGGGCCGGATCTCAATGTGGACCACGCCCTCATCACGCGCCCGGCGAATTAACCTGGATACCGTTGCCGGTGAAAGGTCGAGTCGCCGGGCGATTTCGATTTGCGATAGATCGGCTTCGTAATGCAAACGGGCGACCGTGTGAAGGAGGACGCGGTTACCCTGGCCGTCGGATGCGGATCCGGGCTGATCGTTATACTTCACGGTCCACACGCGAGTCGGAGAGAGACTTGTCTGCCGCCATCGTGCTTTGTTGCGAAGCACTCCCGGTCGTTGATACGACCCGCGCCTCTGCCGGCAATACGTGACCGTTTGCGCGGTCTGGTGGTCGGCGAAGGAACAGCGATTACAGCAGACCCCGGCAACGGGACGAGCTCGGAGTTATGCTCCGGCCATCGGCGTGGCAACGGTTCAGTGGTACCGAGCGGCTGGGAAACCAGCATGATGGATTGCTCGCTCATCGGGGGCGTAGGCCGGCGTCGCTGCAATGCTGCCGTCGTTCGGAACAGCGCCCTCGTGTAGCTTCCCGAATTAGCGCCGGATCTCCGCGACCGCGTGGCGCGCAACGGCAGGGCGATGCGCAACATCGGGGCACGAAAACGACATCCGGAAGGGAAGCCGGAGGTCCGAAAAGTTGCTTCACCAATCGTCACGTACTCGACACGCCGAATACTATTCGCCGAATCCGCCACGGAGCCGTTCGCGACCGGGCTCAAGGAAGCAGCGCCCGACGAGCTTCTGAAGTCGAAGCCAACCGGCGGCCGTTTCAAGGGGACGCGACCGTTGATCTCCGTCGCAATGAGCCCGTGAGCGGAATAAGCCCGCTCGTGCACGCAGGTGGGAGCGGTCCGCGCCCTCTATCAGATGATGTAGCCGCAGTCGTCACGCACACGGCGCCTGTCATCGCGGTCGATGCGTCGGTCGCCAATAAGAGGATTACTGACGCGATCTCGTCCAGGCAGCGATCCGTCGCATCCGCGTCATGTTATTCGAAACGGAAAGACCGCGCCCGTTCGCTGGACATCGGCGTTTCGATGGTAAGTGTCGCCCATTCTCCCGCTGATGATTTCGTAGGCTGATGCACCGCCGCTTACAAGAGTTATCGTGCGCTTGCCGCCCTTTCTCGAACATCGAGCGACTAGACCTACGACACGACTAAAACGCCCCGTTCACGTTCACGTTCACGTCCGGTATGTGACGCCACACGTCGTCCTCCATGTCGGCGGCGGTATCGGGGACCGTGATCCCGGCGCGGGTCAGCAGATATAACGCTGCCATAACAGGACTCTGATACCCGCGCGATCCGGGCCGTGCCCTCCGGGATCGCTCACGCCGAACCCCCGGTCCCAGCAGCGTGACCGCCTCCCGGGAGTGGAGCACGACCGGCCTCCAACAGCGCTGGGTTACAGTCTGCGATGATTACCTTCCCCGCCCGCCCTCGCTCGGTGTTTGCAGGTCGTGACGGAGCGCTTGCGGGGAGCAGCAGGGCTGCGCTCCCTGCTGCCGCCGCCGGAAGCGGTTCGCGCTACTTGTAGTATCCGGCTTGCTGCATCGTTCGCGTGACCTGATCCTGAGATAAGTCGAGCGCGCGGTCCAGCGTCGAACTTCCCGTGATGACGGCAGCGAGATTCTGGGTGACCTGGGTACCGATCTGCTGCCATTCCGGAATACCAACGAACTGCACACCCGTGTAGGGAACCGGATGCAGAGTCGCATTCTTCGGATCGGCGGTCAGCATCGAGGTGCGGATGATATTCCAGTACGGCACGGCTTGCTTATAGTTCGGGTCGTTGAAGGTCGACAAACGGGTTCCCGGCGGCACGTTGCCCCAGCCTTTGTCGGCAGCAATTAGGCGGATATACTTCTTGCTCGTCGCCCATGTCAGAAACTTGAAGGCGTCGTCCTTATGTTTGCTCGAGCCCTCCATCGCTAACGACCACGCCCACAGCCAGTGCGAACCTTTCGGCGTCACCATGGTCGGAGAGTAGGCAAAGCCGACGTCGTGCGCGACCGGAGACGACTTGGGGTCAGTGATCAACCCCGAAGCCGACGTTGCGTCGACCCACATCGCTACCTTCCCCTGCGTGAAATCGGTTTCGCACTCCGTAAAGCCGGCCGACGACGCGCCGGGTTCGCCATACTTTCTGATCGTGTCGACATAAAACGCGATCGCGTCTTTCGTTGGGCCGCTGTTGATAGTCGGCTTCCATTGCTCGTCGAACCACTGGCCGCCGAAGGTGTTGATGACCGTCCCGAGCGGACCGCCCATCTCACCCCAGCCCGGCAGACCGCGCAAGCAGATGCCGTACTGATTGTCAGCCGGCTTGTTCAGCTTCTCGGCGAACGTCGCGATCTGGGTCCACGTCGGATGTTCTGGCATCGTCAAGCCGGCAGCCGCGAAGAGCTTTTTATTGTAGAACGTCATGGAACTCTCGCCGTAGAACGGTAAGGCATAAAGCGAACCGTTAAAGGACAAGCCTTTGCGGATCGACGGAATAACGTCGGCCAAATCGTAGCCGGCCTTCGCCGATGGATCCGATTTGTCGAAGTATGGGGTAAGGTTGACGATCCAGTTGTTCTTAGCCCAAATCGGTACCTCATACGTGCCTACAGTAGCGATATCGAATTGACCGCCGCCCGTCGCGACGTCGGCGGTCACTTTTTGACGCAGCGTATTTTCCGGCAGCGTTTCAAAATTAACTTTAATTCCGGTCGCCTTTTCGAAATCGCCGACTTCGTGCTGCATGTCGACCATCTGCGGGTTGTTGACCGTCGCGATGTTGAGCGTCGTTTGACTTTGGGCGATTGTTTGGCTCGCGGGGGGTAAGGCAAGCGCGATCGCTATCGCGCATATGGGAAAACTAAGACGTCTGGTCACGTTTCGTAAACCTCGAATTTAAGCGACGAAGCACAGTAATTTTTCGTTCGGAGTATGGCGCTCGTGCGCCGAACGTGGTTATCGCGTCAAAGCGAACCGGGCATAGGCATAACTCACGCCATCCAATTGCCGCCGTCGACGCCGTACGTTTGAGCTACGATGTAATCAGCGTCATCGCTCGCCAAGAAGGCGGCCATCGCGGCGATTTCTTCGGGCTTGCCCATTCGTCCGAAGGGGACGGCCTCGGAAACCTGACGCTTGTTCTCACCAATGGGAATGTTCATGTACTTGGCGCACAACGAGTCCACGTAGTCGTACATCGGTGTGTCGATGACGCCCGGCGCGATCGCGTTAACGTTGATGCGGTGTCTGACGAGCGCGAGTCCCATGCTCTGCGTCAGGCTTATTACCGCGGCTTTCGATGCACAATAGACGGACACCAGCGGCTCGCCGCGCCGGCCTGCCTGAGAAGCGAGGTTGATGATTTTGCCGCCATCAGCCTGAGCGATCATCTGTCGGGCAACGGCCTGTGTCATAAAGAGCACGCCGCCAACGTTCACGGCGAACACTCGCTCGTAGCTTTCCGGAGTTACATCTAGGAAGGGGAGCATATCGAATCGGCCCGCGCTGTTGACCAGCACGTCGATCCGTCCGGCCTTTTCGACGGTCTGCGCTACGAGCGCGGCGATCGACGGCAACGACGTGACGTCCACCTCCACTGCCAACGACCTCGGCCCCATCGCCCTGGCAGCGGCCTCGGCATCAACCCGCCGGCGGTCAGCAATAACTACGGTCAAACCTTCTTCCGCGAGGCGCCGAGCAATCGCGAATCCTATACCGCTGGCGCCACCCGTCACGAGCGCGACCTGACAGCGAAACTTCATGAAAGACTCCCAGATGAGCGCATCGGAGAACTGCCGTTGGGCCGATCTCCAGCCGAGACAGCACCCGCTCTCGGATCGGCGGGAGGTTCGCGCAGTGCGGCTTGAACGAGCGGTAAGAAGCTCTCCACCGCAACGGGAAGGGTCGTGTCTACTTGAATCGTCGCGGCCAACCCGAGCGGTACTGCACGTTGTGCTAACGCTTGCAATTCGGGCGCGTATTCTGGTCCCAAATGACCACGATGTCGCCGACCGCACCGCTCTAGATAGCGCTGCACGACGAGATCCGGAGCCGCGTGACACCACACCTCGCAGAAGCGGTCGACCCGAGCCTGGCTTAGATGATGCTGAAGAAGATCCAGCGGCGCGAATCCAAACCACGCGTCTACGATCACCGTACTGCCCGGTGGAAACGCGCCGACGAGAGCCCAGATTGCGGCGTAGCTCGCGCGACCCATCTTCCGATTATAGAGGCGATCGCCGATGCCGAGTTCGCTAAACAAGGCTTCTTTCACCGTGTCGAGCCCGAGCACGGGAACGTTCAACGCGTCCGCTAATTCGCGAGCTACCGTACTCTTGCCGCTAGCCGGGACACCGTTGACGAGGATCGCACTCCTCATGAGGCCTGCTTCTGCGCAGCAGCAGGCCGGCTGCCGAGCGCATAGAGCCCGGCACCGATGACGCCCGCGTTATCGCCGAGAGACGCTGCACCGATGAGGCTGCTGAACCAGGTCGACCGCGCCGGTGCATAGTCTAAAGCGGCCAGAGCTTCGCGGCCCAACCCACCGCCCAGAACGATCAGATCCGGATCGAGCATCGCCGCGATGCTCTCCAAGGCGCAGCGCAGCGGTTGGGCCCACTGCCGCACGACGGCGAGCGACTTCGGCTCGCCCTGTGCCGCCGCTCCGATCAACTCGGCCGCTCGAGTCTTCGGCGGAAGGCCGGCGGAGCGCACGAGGCGCCCGAGCGCCGTGCCGGAACTCGTGGTTTCGATGCAGCCGACGCGGCCGCAGTTGCAGCATTCGCCGCTCGACCCGTCCACAGTCAGATGACCGAATTGCCCGGCGAACGCGCGACCGTGAACGACTTTGCCGTCAAGCGCGTAGGCGCCTCCGATGCCTGTGCCGATGGTCAGCATCACAACGTCGCTGACCCCACGCGCCACACCAATCGCCATCTCCGCACGCAAGGCCATGGCCGCATCGTTGTCGAGCCGCACGAGGCGTTTGTGCCCGGCGCCGAACATCTCCGCAGCCGACAGACCGGCAATGTCGATGTAGCCGGCCGAGACCGCCGAGTTGTTATGAGGGTCGACCCGGCCTGGTAAGCCGATGCCGACCGACCGGCTAGCGGTGGGATCCAACGTCCGTAAGATGTCTTGAATTCGAATGATGAAGGCCGTCCGATCGACGCTTACCGGCTCGGTGATCGGAGTTGAGAAGCAACCATGCTGACCGACGAGCGCGACGCGCAGGTTCGTGCCGCCCACATCTATGCCCACGGCGAGGTCGGTATCCGGGCCCTCGTCAACGTTCATCGAACCCTCCTCATCTACCGACAGAATCAGGCGGCTCGTTCGTCCGCCTTGCGATGCGCGACGAGTGCCGCTCGCAGTTCTTGAAGCCGTGGAACGGCCGTTTTCGTTAAACGCTCCGCAGTCGTCGCGGAGTCGAGCGAAATGCAGTCCTTCCAGAGGGAACGCCCTGCGATAATGCCCGACGCACCGTTGGCAATGGCGATCTCGACTTGACGAATGAACGTTTCATGGTTGACGCCGGCGGAAAGCACGGCCCATGGTACGTCGTCGCAGAGTTTTGATATCTGGCGGCAGGCCTCGGCCGTGCCCGGATAGGGCATCTTCAGTACTTTACTACCGCATCGCAAGGCGAGCGACGCACAATCGACGATCAGCGACGCAAATTTAGCCGCGTACTCGGCGTCGCTCTCTCCATCTAACTGATAGGTGAGAATTTCAACAACGAGGAGCACGTCCTCGGCAGCGAATTCGGCGACGCAGTCTTCGATGATTTTGATATTATAATCGTTCGCTTCCGGTACATCCGGCCGAAGATAGACCATCAGCTTGGCACCGGTGCCGCCCATCTCGCGAACGCGGCGCGCCGTTACGCCCGGACAAAGCTTGGACAGGCGGTAGCCGGCGGGCGATACGTCCCAGCCGGAATCGTCGAGGCCGACGAGAAGGCCCGTCGAGCGGCTAAGCGATCCATTTCGAATGACGTCGGGAACCGCGCAGACAGGATCGAGCAAAACGCAAGATGCAGCGGCGCTGGCGAGATACCGCGTGATATCTGCTTTCACTCGACCGAGAGCGGGCACGTCGATTCTCGCTTGCTCGAGCGGATCTTTTGCGAGCAGTGCGCGCATGCCGCCGCGTTGGTCGGCTGCGACGACGAGCAAGAATCCATCCGCGTCGCAAATCTGCTGGTATGCGCGCAGCTCGGCGTTCGTCATTTTGCTATTCACGTGTTGTCCTCGTACCGGCTCTGCGAGACGCTTCGAAGTTCACGGCAGCATCGGCCACGTGCCGACGCGGCAATATAGAAGCTCGCTCCTCATTCCGCACCTCTCACATCCGCCTCGACCGCGGCAACTCATTGCCGCCGTCCGCTCCAGTAACGTAATGAAACATCTTTCGGAAACGAATTGCAAGCTTCGAAACGAAAAAAAAAGGGGTGTTGGTGGCGCTCGTTAGAGACTGCTGTAGTACCGTGCGCGTGAGGCGGCTACGGAGGCAGCGGCGCCGGCGCGCAGAAAACCGAGGTCGACATGAGCGATTCCCAACTGACCCTCATCGCCCGGCTCGAAGAGCGTCTGGACGCGTTGCGGGTGCGGCTTTGACTACGCGGGGAAGACGCGCCGCGTAGAGGAGCTCGATCGCCGTACGCGTGACGAAGCGTTCTGGAACGATCCCGACGCGGCACAGAAGGTCATGAAACAGCTCGCCGACTTGCGCGAAGAGGTCGACGAGATGGCCGCCGTCGCTCGGCAATTGTCCGAAGCGCGCGAGACGCTCGAGATACTCGGCGATGAAGAAGGTGCGGGCGAGGAAGCGCAGACGCTGATCGTCGCCGCGGGGGGGCGCGTCGACGTGCTCGAGATGGCCGCTAATTTCGATCGCGAATACGACGGCCATGGCGCGATCGTCAGCATTCACGCGGGCGCCGGCGGTGTCGACGCCGCCGATTGGACGCAGATCTTATTACGCATGTATCTGCGTTGGGCCGAGCGCAAAGGCTTCACGACGCAGCTGATCGAGGAATCGCCGGCCGAAGAAGCCGGACTTAAATCGGTGGCGTTCTTTCTGCGTGGGCGTAACGCGTACGGGATGCTCGAGAGCGAACGCGGCGTTCATCGTCTCGTCCGTATCTCGCCCTTCGACTCGCAGCATCGCCGCCACACGTCGTTCGCCTCGGTCGACGTCGTGCCCGAGATCGCGACCGATGAAAAGATCTCGATCGAGATCCGGCCCGAAGACCTGCGCATCGAGACGTACAAGTCGGGCGGTGCCGGCGGCCAATACGTGAACAAGACCGAATCCGCGATCCGGATCATTCACGAGCCGACCGGGCTCATCGCCGCGTCGCAGCAGGAGCGTTCGCAGATGCAGAATCGTGAAGTCGCGATGACGATGCTGCGTTCGCAGCTCGTGCAACGCGAGCTCGAGGAACGCGAGGCGAAACTCGCCGAATTACGCGGCGACCGGCGGGCGAACGAATGGGGGTCGCAGATTCGCTCGTACGTGTTGCAGCCGTATACGCTCGTGAAAGATCATCGCACGAACGTCGAATCCGGGAATACCGCCGCGGTACTCGACGGCGACATCGACGGCTTCGTCTGGCCGTATCTGCAGGCGCGGCCGCGGCCCGAAGCGGCCGCCGTTTGAACGGCTCGGCCGCCGTCGACGTGATCGTCGTCTGCTGGAACGATAAGGAGCAGATTGCGACGGCGCTCGATTCGGTGTTCGCGCTTCCGGAAGTAAGCGCCGGCGAAAGCTTCGCGAACGTCGTCGTTTCCGACAACGGTTCGAGCGACGGCAGTCGTGAGTATTTGCGCGCACGTTACGGCGAGCGGCTCACCATCGTCGAGAACGGCGAGAACCTCGGCTTCGCGGCGGCCTGCAATCGCGCGTTCCGCGTAACGCGCGCGCCGTACGTCTTCTTGCTCAATCCCGATGCGGCGCTGCGTCCGCGGGCGCTCGCCGAGATGATCGCCTTCATGGAGAAGCACCCGCGCTGCGGCCTCGCGGGGTCGCGCATCTATAATTACGACGGCACGATCGCCGAATCGTGCGGCGAGTTCGACACGTGGCTCGGCGCGTTTCTGCGCTCGAGTGCCTGGGGCGAGCGGCCGTTCTTACGGCGGTTCGCGAACGGCAGGTCGCTGCGCGCCTGGGGTCACGTGACGCAGCGCCGCGTCGATCTCGCGATCGGCGCCGCGCTCTGCATCCGGCGCGCGCTCATCGACGAGATCGGACCCTTCGACGAACGCTATTTTCTCTACCATGAGGAAGTCGATTTCGCCCGTCGCGCCGCGAACGCGGGCTGGGAGACCTGGTACGTGCCCGCGAGCGAGGCGGTGCACGAAGGGATGGGTAGCGCGCGCGGCCAGTACAACGTCGAGGCGCGCAAACAGGCCTCGCGCCGGAAGTACTGGCTCAAGCATCACGGTCCGCTCTGGTACGCGGCGCTCGTCGCCGCCCTCGCCGGCCGGTACGTGATCTATGCCGGGACGCTCGGCGCGCTGATCCTCGGGCTACGCCGCGCGGCCGGACGGCGATGATCGCACCCGATGCCGTCGTGACGTTCGAGCGTCTCGACGGCTTCTCGATCGTACGCTCCTACGGCAGCGTACGCGGTGAAGCGACGGCGCCGCACAGCCTCATCCGCGCGACCTTCCGCTCGATCGGCGCATTTATCGGCTTCGCGCCGACCGATTATCTCACGGACGCCGAGCGCGCCCGCAGCGAATCGCTCGCGGCGATGCTCGGCGCCGCCGAGCGGCTCGGCGCCAACGGCGTCGTCCGGCTGCAGTTCCGCGCGAACGAAGAGAGCGACGGCTCGACGCGCGTGCTCGCGTTCGGCGAGGCGGTGCTCCTCGAACCCGAACCCGGCTACGCGCACCCGTGAGCGTCGCCGAGCGGGCCGCGCGGGAACGGCGGCTGGGGAATGCCGCGGCCCTGGTCGAGCGTTGCCGCAAGTGCGAGATCGGGGCGAGCCGCACGCAGTCGGTTTACGGTGAAGGCGATCCGTGTGCGCGCGTAATGGTCATCGGTGAGGGGCCCGGCGAGACCGAAGATCAGCTCGGCCGGCCGTTCGTCGGCCGCGCCGGCGCGCTATTGGATAAGATGCTGCTCGCGATCGGGCTGCCGCGCGACGACGTCTTCATCTGCAATACCGTCAAGTGCCGGCCCACCTTCGACGACGGCGTGCGGCTGCGGAACCGGCCGCCGGCGCCGGAAGAGATGGCGAACTGCCGGCCGTACCTCGACGAGCAGATCGAGATCGTCCGGCCGCGCGTCATCCTCTGCCTGGGAGCGCCGTCGGCGAAATCGTTCCTGGGTCCCAAATTCTCGATCACGAAACAGCGCGGCCGGTGGTTCGAGGGCCCCCTGGGCACGCCGCTCGTGGCGACGTTCCACCCGGCGTACCTGTTGCGCATGACCGGCGGCGAACTCGAAGCCTCGAAGCGGCTGGTCTGGAACGACCTCAAGCTCGTGCGGGCCAAGCTCGACGCACCCGTCGCGCCCCCGGCCCTCGACGCCGTAACGCCGCAGCAGTCGCTCTTCGATTAGCGAGCACCGGCGACGGCGTGGTATACTCGTGAATCGTGACGACCGCGGCTGGGGAATGGCTCGATCTTAAAGCGCAGCGCGCCGGCTTTGCGGATGCCGCGGCATTCGCGCAGGCGCACGGCTTGAAGGGCTACCGGCTCGCGCAACTCTATCGCGCGGCGACCAAAGAGCTGGTCGCCGAACTCGCTGCGATCTCCGTGTTCCCGCGGGAGCTGCGGACGGCGCTCGGTGCGGAGGGTTTCGAGCTGGAATCGGTCGTGCCGGTCGTGGTACGCAAATCGAGCGACGGCCAAACGACGAAGGGTCTGTTCCGGTTGCACGACGGCAGCGAAGTCGAAGCGGTCCTCATGGAACACTGGGGTGACCGCACGACGGTCTGTATCTCGAGCCAGGCCGGCTGCGCCTACAACTGTTCCTTCTGCTCGACCGGACAGGCCGGCTTCACGCGTAACCTCTCCGCCGTCGAAATCTTCGATCAGGCCCGGTTCTTCGCGCGCGAACTCAAGACGCGCGGCAAGAAGATTACGAATATCGTTTTCATGGGCCAGGGCGAACCGTTCGCGAATTACGAGGCCGTCATGAGCGCGGTGCGTCTGCTTAACGACGCGCACGGCTTCGGACTCGGGCACCGTCACATCACGATCTCGACCGTCGGCCTCGTGCCGCAGATCGAGCGGTTCGCGAGCGAGGGCATTGCGGTGAATCTCGCGATCTCGCTGCACGCGCCGACGGACGAGCAGCGCGGGCGCATCATGCCCGTCAACCGGAAATACCCGCTCGCCGAGTTGATGCGCGCGTGCGAAGCGTACGTGCGGACGACGCGGCGCAAAATCTTTTTCGAATACGTCATGCTCGAGGGCGTCAACGACGACGGCGACTCGGCGCGAGCGCTCGCCGCGTTGATGCGAGGGCACCTCTACCACGTGAACCTCATACCGTATAACGCCACGCCCGATGCGCCCCTGCGCGGCACGCCCGAAG
>CAXUFI010000034.1:0-15095 GCA_964250245.1 uncultured bacterium | reverse complement strand
GCTCTCGAGCGGGCGGCGAGCGGCGGCGGCGCGCCGCCCGCCCCCGCCAAGCACCCCTCCCAATTACCGTACACCTGTTCGTCGAGCGACTCGAACGCGGCCGGCACGCGCTTCGCGTCCTCCGGTCCTAGGCCGTTTGGCGCCAGATATAACAAAGAGAAGCGCGGCTTCCAAGGCAGGACGCTCGCGAGTTCGCGCATCCGGGCGAGATCGGCCGGTCGCGGGGCGTTGAGGCGCAGCCATTGGGCGTACGGGTCGGCGCCGTCGACGGCACGCTCGATCGCCGCCGGAAGCGCGAAGTCGGGCCACGCGCCGTCCGTCGCGAGCCGCCAACGCTTCTTCAAGGCAAAGAAGCGGTTACGGAGCTTCCAGAAGCGGCTCTGCTCCATGGCTCGGATTCGCTCGCGCATCCGACGCACGAGCGGCGCGAGCAGCGTGATGTCGTCCGGCACGTCCGCTAGCTTCCACCGCCGCGCGACCCGTCCCCGGAAAGGTCGACCTGCACACCGTACCGTACGGATTAGACGCTCATTCGCCGAGCGCACGTCGCACGCCGGATTCGCGTAGGAACGATCGACCGAAGAAAGTTTGGCGCTTGAGAACGTGGCTCGTTACCGGTGGTCTCGGGTTTATCGGATCGAACTTCATCCGGCTCGTCCTCGCTACGCGTGACGACGTCGCGATCGTTAACGTAGACGCGATGACGTACGCGGGTAACCTCGCCAACGTCGCCGACGTCGCCGGCGATCCCCGCTACCGCTTCGTCCGCGCCGATATTTGCGATGCCGCTGCCGTCGACGCGGCGATCGGCGACGGCGTCGATGCGATCGTTAATTTTGCCGCCGAGACGCACGTCGATCGCTCGATCCTCGATCCCGCGACATTCTTGCGTACCGATATTCTCGGCACGCACGTATTGCTGGAAGCCGCGCGCAAAGGCGACATCGCCCGCTACCTTCAGGTGTCGACGGACGAGGTGTACGGGCACGTCGTGGCCGGGCGCTCCACGGAACTCGACAACGTCGCTCCGCGTTCCCCGTACGCGGCGAGCAAAGCCGGCGGCGACCTCCAAGTCATGGCCTACGGAACCACGTATGGAACGCCGGTCCTCGTCACACGCGGATCGAACACCTACGGGCCGTATCAGTTTCCGGAGAAAATTATTCCGCTCTTCATCACGAACCTGATCGACGATGACATCGTGCCCGTCTACGGCGACGGCATGCAAATCCGCGATTGGCTGCACGTCGAGGATCATGCTCGCGGTATCCTGCACGTGCTCGAACACGGCGAACCGCAGCAGGCGTATAACATCGGCGCCGATAATCCGCGCGCGAATCTCGAAGTGACGCGCCGCCTCGTCGACCTCTGCGACCGCTCGTACGAGACGCACGTCCGGCACGTCACCGATCGTGCCGGACACGACCGCCGCTACGCCTTGGATTCCACGAAGCTCCACGCGCTCGGCTGGCGGCCACAAGTCGATTTCGAAACGGGGATTACCGAGACGGTGCGCTGGTATCGCGAACACGAATCTTGGTGGCGTCCGCTCAAAGGCGGAGATTTTGCACGGTACTACGCGCAGCAGTACGCGGAGCGAGCCGCGCTATGAAGGGCATCATCCTCGCCGGCGGCCTCGGCTCGCGGCTGCGGCCCCTTACCAAGGTGACGAACAAGCATCTCCTGCCGGTATACGATCGTCCGATGATTTACTATCCGCTGCAAACGCTGTGCGCCGCGGGCATACGCGAGATCATGATCGTAACCGGAGGAACGTCGGCGGGCGACTTCCTGCGGCTCCTGGGAAACGGGCGTGACTTCGGCCTCGCGCATCTGAATTACACGTATCAGGACGGCGAAGGCGGCATCGCCGACGCGCTGCGGCTCTGCGAGCATTTCGCCGAAGGCGAACGCACCTGCGTCATCCTCGGCGATAACATCATTCAGGACGACATTACGCCCTACATACGTAAGTTCGAACGGCAACCGAGCGGCGCGCGCTTGTTACTTAAAGAAGTTCCCGATCCCGAGCGCTTCGGCGTCCCCGAGATTCGCGGCGAGCGTATCGTGACCATCGAGGAGAAACCCGTTGCCCCGAAGAGCCGCTACGCGGTGACCGGCGTCTATTTTTATGACGAACGCGTCTTCGAATTCATCCGCAATCTCGAACCATCCGGGCGCAACGAGTTCGAGATAACCGACGTCAACAATCAGTATATCCGCAGCGGCGACCTGCAGTACGACGTGCTTCAAGGCTGGTGGAGCGACGCGGGACAGTTCGAAAGCCTGCACCTCGCGGCGAACCTCGTCGCCAAGATGCGTCAAGCCGACGCCGCCTTCGCGCCGATTTCCACGAACGGATCGGTATGAGCGGCCGGCGTCTGTCGGCAGCCGCGCTCCTGGTCTGCCTAAGCCTTCACGCGGCGCACGCGGCAGCGGTTGCGGACCCGAGCCCGGGGCCGAGCGCGAGTCCGGGCGCAAGTTCGCGTGCGCGTCCGGCTCATGCCATAACGGACGCGCTTCGTGCCGCGCGGCAAAAGCGCGCGGTGCTTGAGTCGAACGAGGCGCGGGCGTGGGCGAAATCGGCTCACGCAACCTTTCTTAAACCGCTTGCCAAAGCTTCGCCGAAAGCCACGGCGGCAGCAGCCGCCGCCTCTGCGGCAGCCGATTCCGGCATGCCGACGATCTCGGCTGTGGCGGCGACGCCCACGACCGTGCACGGCGGCGATACCGTCCATTGGGACGTGCGCACGAGTCCGAACGTCGTCTCGGTCGCGGCTCACGTCGAGCTCGCCACGCTGCAGCTGCAACGCGCCTCGGCCGGCCACTTCACGCTCGCGTTCGTGATCCCGGCCAACACACCGGGCTTCTTCCACGGCACCTATAGCGTTAACATCATCGCGAAGGCAAGCGACGGCGACACGGCCACGAAAACGATCTCGCTAACCTTCGATTAGCGGTCCGACGCCGCTGCCGCGCTGCGGCAGCCGTACGGACGCGCGCGTGATAAGGACGTCTTGCTTTTCGCAGTAATCACGGTCGCGCTCATGACGAGCGCGGGCCGAATAGACATAACGGTCGACCCCGTGCGAGCTCCCGTCACGGCCAAGAATTTCCTGAAGAACGTTCGGCGGCACGCGTATGTCGGCGCGTCTTTCTTCCGGACCGTCACGACTCGCCCCGACAACCAGCCCGGCAAGCCGGCCGGGGTGAAAATCGATGTAATCCAAGCCGGCAACGCGCCGGGGTTCAAAGCCGATCCGCCGATCGCCTTCGAACCGACGAGCGTCACGGGCATCAAGCATCTCGACGGAACCGTCTCGATGGCGCGCGATGACGATCCGGTGTCGGCCACCACCGAGTTCTTCATCTGCATCGGCGCGCAGCCGAGCCTCGACGACGGCGGACATCGCTCGCGCGATCGCCGTGGTTTCGCCGCCTTCGGGCACGTCACGCGGGGCATGAACGTCGTCCGCGCCATCCACGAATCACATAGCGCAGGTCAAACGCTCAAGCCACCCATAAAAATTACAGCCGTCAAAATCGTTACGTAAACGAGCGCGACGCAGCTAGGAGCTCGCTGCGTTGCTGCTCGGAGGCTCGGCTTGGCCGGCGTCGTGCGCCGCGAGCGCCGCGACCGGACCTATCAACTCGATGCCCATGGCAACGGTTAGCGGAACTCCGGGCAGACCCGAACGCAAGGCAGATGCGAGTCGACCGAGCCCGCTCGCGAACGATATGCCGCGGAGGATGCGGAACAACTCGGCGTCGTCGCGGAGTCGCGAACTCGTGCGCCAAAGAATGACTCCGTAGCCGAACCAAATGGCGCCCCAGAATCTAATCTGGTTACTCAACACCGGATGGTCGATACCGTCGATCGCCGGCAAGCCGGCGGCTTTTATCATTGCCTGCTGCCGAGTTGCTGCGCCGAGCGAAGCGAGAATGTTTCGAGCATCGAGGGCAACCTCGCAAGCGTCGAAGAACGGGAGCACCGGCGCTTCCGGCTAAAGGCTCACGGGGTGCGGGTTCTCGTTACCGGCGGGGCCGGCTATATCGGCGCCGTGCTGTGCCGGCAGTTGCTCGAAGCGGGCCACCGGCCCGTCGTGGTCGACCGCCTCTTCTGGGGCCGTCAGCCGCTCGCCGGTCTCGATATCGAGATCGTGCCGGGGGATCTGCGCGCCTTCGACGACGCGTGGCTCGCGGGTATCGATGCGGTTTGCCATCTCGCCGGGCTCTCGAACGATCCGACCGCCGAATACAACGTCCAAGCGAATTGGCAGATGAACGCGCTCGGTACCGAGCGGCTCGTTGCGGCGTGCAAGGCCCACGGTATCCGCCGCTTCACGTTCGCATCGAGCGCGTCGATTTACGATAGCGACGCGTCCTCCTTGGAAACGCGTTCGCCGATGATGTGCGACGAAACGACGGCCGTGCAACCGCGCGGCGCCTACTCGATCTCGAAGAAGTATGCCGAAGACGTCGTGCTCGGCGCGGCATCCCGCGATTTTGCGCCCGTCGTCTTTCGGCAGGGTACCGTCTACGGCTACAGCCGGCGGATGCGTTTCGATCTGGTCGTCAATACGTTCGTGAAGGATGCGATCGTGCTGCGGCGGCTTTACCTTCATGGCGGCGGTTGGATGTGGCGGCCGCTCGTCGATGTCGAAGACGTCGCCGCCGTGCACGTGTTGGCGCTGGCCGCGCCGCTCGAACTCATCGGCGGCGAGATCTTCAACGTGCTCGAGGAGAACTATCAGATCCGGCAATTGGCGATGCTCGTCGCGGGCTCGCTCTCGCTCGTCGAACCGCCGATTCGCGTCGATTTGCAAGAGGCGCCGCTTCCCAAGCTCGTGCGCAATTACCGCATGAGTAACGCCAAGCTCAGTCAACGGCTCGGCTTCACGCCGTCGCGCACCGTCCTGCAATCGATCGAGGAGATGTTGCGCCGGCTGCCGCTCGACAAGCTCGACGATTACGGTGACCCGCGCTACTATAATATTCGCTGGATGACGCTTCTCGAAGAAGTTCACGCCGAACAACGCGGCTACGAGTCGATTTACTAGCCGTGCCCGCGTCCTGGTCGCGCACGCCGGTCGCGCGCTACGGTGCGCTCGTTCTTCTCATAGCGGCCGCGTTCTTTCTCATCTCGGCGCAGCGCGACGTCGCCTTTTGGGATACGGGCGAGATGCAGACGGTGCCTTGGATTCTGGGCATCGCGCATCCGACGGGCTTCCCGGCTTTCGTTTTACTGGGCTGGTGTTTCGCGCATCTGCTGCCGCTCGGCAGCGTGGCTTGGCGTCTCGCGGCCTTTACGTCGCTCGCCGGCGCGATCGCCACGCTCGCGCTCTACGCCGTCGCCGCGCGAGCGACGCACTCGCCGGCGCTCGCGGCCGGCGCCGCGCTCATCTTCGCGACTTCGGAATCGGTTTGGGAACACGCGACGCGCGCCGAAGTTCACGTTCTCGCGTTGTGCTTCAGCACGGTCGCCTTTTTCGCGTTCGACCGCTGGCGGCGCGCCGGCACGGTGACGGCTCTCGCTGCAGGCGCCGGTGCGGCCGGGCTCGCGCTGGCGACGCACCCGGTCGCGATCTGGACGCTGCCGGGGCTCGTCGTTCTCATCACCGCGCGCCGGCCGCAGCTCCGTCTCGCGCTCGCGAGCGGCGCGAGTTTCGTACTCATGGCGCTCCTGCCGTACGCCTATATGCCGGTGCGCAGCGCGAGCTTGTTCGCGATGCGCCGCGATCCGACGCTCGCGCTCGGCTTCGATGCCGGGATGCCGTTTTGGGATTACGCGCACCCGGCCGTCGCCCAGAATTTTTGGTGGCTCGTCTTGGGGCGGCAATTCGATAAGCACGACGGTTTCGCAGCCTATTTTAATCCGATGCAGCTGGTCACGACCGCGCGCACGTTCGCGGGCTTCGAATGGCACCAAGTCGGCGCGCTCGAACTCTTCGCGATCGCGGGCGCGGTCTTCGTTCTGCTGTGCGACCGCCGCTTCGGCATCGCGCTGCTGCTGTTCGGTCTCGCGGGCGTTCCTTTCGCTCTTGGGTACTCGCTCGAAGCCGATCAGCCGCGCTATCTGCTCGACGCGCAATGGACCGTCGCGCTGTTAGGCGCCGCCGGTATCGCGTGGCCGGCGGCTGAGATCGGAAAGCGTTGGCGCGCCCACGTCTGGTTCGTCCGCGCGATCTCGCTCGTGCTGCTCGTCGCCGTGGCGGCGAACGCGTATCGCAATCGCAACGTATTCGCCATCGATCGCGACGGTGTGCCACGGGCGTTCGTCGCTCGCGTCGAGCAGACGAGCAGCAGCGATGCGATCGTCGTCGCGCCCTGGGTCTACGCGACGCCGCTGGCGTACGCCGCGTACGTGGAGCGCTCGTTCGGGCAGCGCGTCGTCGTCGCCGGTGACGCGACCGAGCTCGCGCCGCGCATCGTCATGTGGTCGCAGAGCCGCTGCGTCATCGTCGTGAGCGACCGCGGCGCGCTCTCGCTTGCCGGGGTGCGGCTCTCTCCTTCCCGAACGGCTCTGGCGCCGTACGTTTTCGTCGCGGGCAGCGCTAGCTCGCGCTGCAGCGGCGCGGAGGGTACGCCTACCACCAGCCGAAGCGAGCGCTGATGGCAATCGCCGTGGTGCCGACGAGTTTTAGCGAGGCAAAGATCTTCGTGCCCGACGTCTACGAGGACGATCGCGGCTTCTTCAAAGAGACGTACGCGACCGAGAAGTATCGTGCCCTCGGCCTAACCGACGAATTCGTTCAGGATAGCGTCTCGTTCTCCACGCGCAACGTTATTCGCGGGCTGCACTACGATCCGCAGATGTCGAAGTTCGTCCAAGTACTTCGTGGAAAAATCTGGGACGTGATCGTCGACATTCGCTCGTCTTCGCCGACCTATCGCAAGTGGCAAGGCTTCTACCTGAGCGAATACAATCATAAACAACTCTATATTCCGCGCGGCTTCGCTCACGGCTTTCTCGCGCTCTCGCACGACGTCGTGTTCTCGTACAAGCACGGTTCGCTCTACGACCCGAAAAGTGAAGGCGCGGTACGTTGGAACGATCCCGAACTCGGTATCGTCTGGCCGCTCACGGGCGAGCCGCGACTCTCGCCCAAAGACGGTGCGGCGCCGCTCATGCGCGACAATGCGCCGTTGCCGTAGGGTTATTTGCCGGACGCTTCGGCTTCCGACGCCAAGCGGCGAACGGCGTACTGGACGTATTGGAATACGCTACGCGACTGTTCGATCGCCGTCAGCGCGTCCTTCGTCCGAAGTACTTTCGAAGGGTCGGCTCCTCCTAAGGCATCCGGGTAACGGGAGCCCATATAGAATAAGTCGAGCCGATTAGCTGCCGTAATTACGACTTCCGGGACGACGTGCCCGAGTGCTTGAAGCTCGCGGATGAGAACGTCGCCGATATGCGAGCGCGGACGATCGTCCGCTAACGCGATGAGAAGCGCCTTCAGCGCTAACGAAGGGTAATCCGTCGCGATTCGCTCGGCCACCTCAAGATGTAAGTTGGCGTTGCTGAGCCAGATCGCCGCAGCGGCGAAACGATCAGGCTGCAAAGACGCGAACCGCTTGCGCGAGCACCGTGGCGCCGAAACTGCTGGCTCGAAATGTGGTCCGATACTCTTGGGGCGTCACGACCACGAGGTCGATACCGAGCGGGCTTCGAGCCGCATACTTTAGATCCGCGACCCGGTCTACGATGCCGAGCTGCGTTTCGCGAATGATGAGGACGTCGAGATCGCTCTGGGGCCCGATGCGACCCGTCGCGTAGGAGCCGAAAACGAACGCTTCGCGAACTTCCGGCTCGGCACGGCACGCTGCGACGACCCGGTCGAGCGCCGCCGCAAGCAGTACCCGCCGTTCCGCGACGCGCTCGGCGTATAAGCGCAGAGGCATTACGCACCGTTCTCCGCGCCGTACCGCGTAACCGTCGTCCCGCCGGCGCCGGAAAGGGCGCGACGTAAAGCCCCAGGCGCCGAACCGCAAATAACGGCCACCCGTGCGCCTCGTTCGAGCGCAGCGAGCGCGCTACGCATCTTCGGCCGCATGCCGCCGTCGAACGTGCCGTCGTCGAGGTACATCTGCGCCTCTTTCGCGGTCAACGAGGCAATGCCGGTCGCCGGATCGTCTACGACGCGCCTGACCCGCTCGACGTTCGTTACGATTACGTATGCGTCGGCCCGCAGCGCGCCGGCGATCGCGCCCGCCGATGAGTCGGCGTTGACGTTGAGGGCCTGCCGGCCGCCGGCGGTGATTCCGAGCGGTGCGACGACCGGTACGATCGCCGCGGCCAATAACGCTTCGATGAGAGCGCAACCGACCGACTCGATCTCGCCGACGAAACCGAGCGACACCCCGGCGACCGGTGCGGCGTACCGCGCGATCAACGTGCCCGCGTCCTGGCCGCTGATCCCGGCAGCCGCGACACCGCGTCGCGCGAGCGCCCGCACGAGCGCCTTATTCACGGTGCCGCAAAGGACGCTTTCCGTTACCGCGAGCGTAGCGGCACTGGTTATTCGCAAACCCTGCACGCGCTGGGTCGCGATGCCGCCTCGTGCCAAAGCGGCATCGATTTGCGGGCCGCCGCCGTGCACGAGCACCACCCGGTCGCCTTCACGCACGCGCTCGGCGATATCGTCGAGGAACGCATCGGCTTCCTCGGGCGCCGCCATGGCGTTACCGCCATACTTCAGAACGAACAGCACGTCGCGCTGTTCGCCGCCGTCAGGGATCTTGACATTTTCGCTCCGTCGGCGACCAGGCTCGTCCCGCGTGCGCCCGACCTCGCGTTGCTCGCCGGCCGCAGCGTCGTCGCGCGTGAAGGGTTGTATCGCGGAGCGCGACCGGCAAGTAGCCGTTCTCGCGGGGCAGCGGATACGAACCCGCTTTGTCGGCCCCGGCATATTACAGGCCGCCGCAGGGCAGCAGTTACGCGCATTATAGCCGTCGAGAAGCTCCGCTCGCCGCCGAGCGTGAACTGCTGCGCGCTAGGAAGTCTAGGACTTATCGATGATGAAAGACGAAAGCGCGCCAAGCGCAGACCCAGCCCGGTCCGGGCCGAGATGGTGCCGACGAGGCGGCATCGTAAAACCAGGCGCGTGATGAACATCGTAGATCCGGGTGCGTGATGAACTCTTGATTTGCGAACCGGCGGTCGAGTCTTCGCAACCTATCGACTTTCGTTATAAGGCTGTGAACTGAAAAGCGTCGGCCCGTGAAACGCATCTTCGACCCGATCCATCGTTTCATCGAGCTCGACGATGCCGAACTCGCGCTGGTCGATGCGGAACCGTTGCAGCGGCTGCGGCGCTTGCGACAGCTCGGGCTCGCCTTTCTCGCCTTTCCCGCAGCGGAGCACTCGCGCTTCGGTCACGCGCTCGGCGCGCTCGCCGTCGGCGACCGTATCCTCGACGCACTGCGGCGTCACGATGACGGCTACTTCGCAGACGAAGCCGATTACGCCGCGCAACGCCGGCTCTTACGCGCGAGCTTGCTGCTGCACGACGTCGGCCACGGTCCGTTCAGCCACGCCTGCGAAGCGGTGCTCGGCGAGCCGCACGAGGCGCGCACGCGCGCCATCCTCGGTCTGCCGGAGATACGGACGGCGCTCGAACGGCTCGGCGTCGCCGCGACGGACGTGCTCGCGCTCGTGATGGGTGCGAAGCACTCGCCGTATCCCGTGCTGCGCGAACTCGTCAGCGGACCGAACCTCGACGCCGACCGGATGGATTACCTCTTGCGCGACGGCTACTTTACGGGCGTCGTCAGCGGCGGCTACGATGCCGATCAGTTAATCGGGTCGCTACGCGTCTTCGACGTCGGCGGAGCGCCCGTGCTCGGCGTCGACGGCCGCGGCGCGGTCGCGCTCGAATCGTTCGTACTCGCGCGCTACATGATGTTTTCGACCGTTTATTTCCATCACACCACGCGCCAATTCGAACGCATCCTACAAGGCGCGCTGCGCGAGGTCTGGCCCGACGCGCGCGCGCTCGATCCGATCGCGGAGTTTCTCGCCTGGGACGATTTCCGGGCGCTCGAGGCGATGCGATTCGGGACGAGCCCCGAGGCGCGCGCCGTCCGCAACCGCGATCCGCTGTATGCGCTCGTCGGCGAACTCAATGCGGAACGCGACCTTTCGACGTTCGAAGCGTGTTACGCCGCGCTGCAGGATCGCTATGGCGCCGAAGTTTGGGCCGACGCGCAAGAGCAGCTCATGCACCGGCTGCCGCTGGGTCAGCTCGACGAACGCCCGACGGTCCTCGTACGGACCTACGCGGGGCTCGTCGACGCGCGCGAAGCCTCGGACGTCATCGCGCGCATCAGCGGTAAAGCCTATTGGCGAAAACTCTACGTTCGCAAGGCGGGCGTCGACGTCGCGGCGGCGCGCGACGTTTGTGCCGCGGTCATAGCGCGCGCGCGCCCGGTCCCCGGAGACGAGGCGCCGGCGTAGCAGCGGGCCCGAGGCCCCGCCCCCGGCGAAGAGCGCCACGGTGCGAATACTCATCGTCGGCGCCTCGGGCCAACTCGGTAACGACCTCATGCGGGCGTTCGCGGCCGACGCGCCGGTCGGCGTCGATCACGCGCTCGTCGATATCGAAGCGCCGGCCGCCGTCGCCAAAGTGCTCGTACACCATCGGCCCGAACTCGTGATCAACACCGCGGCCTTCCATAATGTCGAACTTTGCGAGACGCGGCCCGACCGCGCGCTGGCCGTCAACGCGCTCGCCGTCGATCAACTCGCGGCGCAATGCGCGGCAGCCGGTATCGCTTTCGCGCAAATCAGCACGGATTACGTGTTCGACGGCGTGCTCTCGCGCCCGTACGATGAAGATGACGCCCCCAATCCGCTCTCCGCGTACGGCATCTCGAAGTTCGCGGGGGAGTCTCTCCTGCAACGGCACGGAGAACGCTTCTTTATCTTCCGGACCTGCGGGCTCTACGGGATCCGCGGCAGCAGCACGAAGGGCTATACGTTTATCGACCGGATTCTGACGCAAGCCGCCGAGGGCCGTCCGTTGCGCATAGTCGACGACGTCACCTCGTCGCCGTCGTACACGCTGCACGTCGCCGAGGGCATCCGCGATATCGTGCGCGCCGCGCGTTTCGGCGTCTATCACGTCGCGAATTCGGGAGCGTGCACGTGGTACGAGTTCGCGCGCGAGATCTTACGGCAAGCGAACGCGACGGCCGATCTTACGAAGACGACGGCCGCCGCCTTTCCCGCCCTCGCGCGGCGCCCAAAGTATTCGGCGCTCGCCTCCGCGCGGCTCGCCGGCCTGAACCTCGCACCGCTGCCGCCGTGGCAGGCGGGGGTCGAAGCCTATCTCGCGGAACGCGGCGGCGTTAAAGCGCCGGCGCCGGCGTAACCGTTTCGGCGGCCGGCATCCGGTAGATCAGCGGCGCGATCGCGTCGGAGAATCGGTCGCCGTCGCTCAGCCGGTTCCACCCGCAACGCCCCGCATGTTCGAGGTGACCCGCACCGCTCGAAGTTCGGAACCGCGCGTCGGCATCCATAACGTGCACCGCAAACGCGTAGCGGGAGAACTGCCCGCGGTTGCGACCCGAGCCATGCAACGTTTCGTAATGGTGCACCGCGACGTCGCCGACGTCCAGCGCCGAGGTCGCAATATGGAATCGCAGCGGGATGAGCGCTTTCTCACGCCGCAGCAGCGGCCGCCGATCGCGCGAGAGATGCGACTGCGTCGCGTAGCGTAGCGGGCTCATCGTGACCGGCGTATATTGCAACGGAATCCAGAACGTGAGCGCGCCGGCGCCTTCCAGCGACCAGAAGTCGCTATCGCGGTGCCACGGCGTCGACGCGTGTTCGGGGGCCTTCTCGAGCGCCACATCGTGAATGAGGCGGATGCCGCGAGCGCCGAGCAAGGTCGCCGCGAGCGCCCCGAGCCGCGGGTGCAGCGCAAAGGCCGCCACGGCCGGCGACGTTCGTGAAAGAAACGTGTCGCGCGAAAGTTGCGCGTCGGCCTCGCCGGAGATGTTCTGCGGTGTTTGCCGCGCCGCGATGAGGGCGGCGCTTAGCCGGGCGATCTCGACGGCGTCGAAGACGTTGCGCAAGCGCACGTGACCGTCCCGGCGAAACCGTACGACATCCGTGCCGGCTTCTTGAGGCGCCGGCGCCTCGACCTGTTGAGTATCCGTAACGATCCGTCCATTCGACTCGGGTCGCCCGCGGCTACCCTCGGGCATCTCACACTATCAACCAAGTATGACGGATAACGAGACGCTTGACCAGGTGGAGATGGCCCGTCCGATAGGTCCAACGGTATAAAGGGATCGGGTTGCCCGCCTTCCTTGCGCTTTTATGCTTTTTATGCATAATTATACAGATGATCGCTTCCCTCGGAGGCGGGTCCGCGTTACGAGGCCGGCATTTCCTCGAAATCACGGATTTCGCTCCGGCCGACCTGACGACGGTGCTCACGCTGGCCGCGCATCTCAAGGCCGGTCGCGCCGCCGATCAACTGCCGCTGCTACGCGGAAAGACGCTCGGCATGCTCTTCGAAAAGCCGAGCCTGCGAACGCGGGTCTCCTTCGAAGTCGGCATGACCCACCTCGGCGGTCACGCGCTCTTCGCGCAAGGGTCGGATTTTATGATGGGGTCGCGCGAGACGCCCGAAGACGCGGCCCGCGTCCTCTCGCGCTTCGTCGACGCGGTCGTCGTGCGGACGCACGCCCACGAGCCGCTGCGCCGCTTCGCGGCGGCGGCGACCGTACCCGTGATCAACGGTCTCTCCGCGCTCGCTCACCCTTGTCAGGCGCTCGCCGACCTGCTGACGATTCGCGAACGCTTCGGCACGCTCGCGGGTTTGCGGCTCGCCTACGTCGGCGACGCGCGCAACAACGTCGCCGTCTCGCTCGCCGAGGCCGCCGTTATGAGCGGCATCTCCGTGTCGTTCGGGGCGCCGCCGACCCATCGCCCGAGCGAGCCGTTTCTCGCGCGCTTGCAGCGGCTCGGTAAGCCGCACGGCGCAACGGCGCGCGCGTTCACGAGCGCCATCCGCGCGGTGCGCGACGTCGACGTCGTCTATACCGACGTTTGGACGTCGATGGGCGACGAGCACCTCGCCGAGCGCAACGCCGCGACGCTGCTGCCGTACCGCGTCGATGCGGCGCTGATGGCCGCCGCCGCGAAACACGCCGTATTCATGCATTGCCTGCCGGCGCATCGCGGCGAGGAAGTCACGGCCGCGGTTTTGGAGAGCCCGCAGAGCGTGGTCTTCGACCAAGCCGAGAACCGCCTGCACGCGCAGAAAGCGCTTCTCGTCGCGTTACTTACCGATCTGCGCGGCATGCCGATATGAAGACGACTCGGCAACGCGCGATCCTTTCCTTAATCGCGACGCGCCCCGTGCACTCGCAAGAAGAGCTCGCGCAATTCCTCGAACAGCAAGGCTACGAAGTGACGCAGGCCACCGTCTCCCGCGATATCAAAGATCTCGGCCTCGTCAAGGTGCCGCTGCAAAACGGCGGCGGCATCGGCTCGCAATTTAAGTACGTGGAGCCCGGCCTCGGAAAGGGCTACGCGAGCCGGCTGCATCGCGTCATCGCCGAGCTCGTTCGCGACTGCCGCGGCGCGGTTAACCAGATCGTGCTGCGCACGCCGCCGGGCTCGGCGATGCTCGTCGCCTCCGCGATCGACGAAGCGGCCTGGCCCGAGGTGCTCGGCACGATCGGCGGCGACGATACGGTCCTCGTTATTCTCGACGAGCCGGGCCGCGTGCCCGTCGTCAAGCAACGCTTCGAAGATATGCGCTCCGAAAATCCGCTCTGATCCGTGACGACAACCCTGAAGGGACCATCATGACCATCGTTCTCGCGTATTCGGGCGGCCTCGACACGTCGGTTCTGCTAAAGAAGTACGTCGTCGCCGGGCACCGCGTCGTCGCGCTGACGCTCGATCTGGGCGAGAGCGACGCGAGTGCGGGCGAAGGTGCGGCCTCGGCGCTCGAGGCGGTTCGGGTAAAAGCGCTCGCGCTCGGCGCGCACGACGCGTTGCTCGTCGATGCCAAAGAGCGCTTTATCGCCGGCTATGCGTATCCCGCGCTGCACGCAAACGCGCTCTACGAAGGTGTTTATCCGCTCTCCGCCGCGCTCTCGCGGCCGCTCATCGCCGCGCTCCTGGTGGAGACCGCGCACCGCTACGGCGCGGATGCCGTCGCGCACGGCTGCACCGGCAAGGGCAACGATCAGGTCCGGATCGAGCTCGCCGTGCGCGCGCTCGATCCGGCGCTGCAAACGCTCGCGCCGCTCCGCGACGAGCCGTTGTCGCGGCCGGACGCGATGCTCTACGCGCAAGCGCACGGCGTCCCGGTCGCGCATACCGCCGCGAAACCGTATTCGATCGACGCCAATCTCTGGGGCCGGTCGATCGAAGCGGGCGTGCTCGAGAATCCGTGGAGCGCACCGCCCGAGGACGCCTACGCGTGGACGGCTGCGCCGGAGAGTCGTCCCGCCGAAGCCGAGTCGCTCGTGATCGATTTCGAGGCGGGCATACCGGCGTGCGAGGGCCGCACGGGCGCCGCGCTCGTCGCGGAACTGAACCGGCGCGCGGGCGCGCACGGCGTCGGCCGGATCGACATCGTGGAAGACCGCGTGATCGGCGTGAAGTCGCGCGAAGTTTACGAGTGCCCGGGGTCGATCGCGCTCGTCACCGCGCGCAAAGCGCTCGAACGCCTCGTTCTCACGCGTGACGAATTACGCTTCAAGGCGACGGTCGATCAAAAGTATGCCGAGCTCGTGTACGACGGGCTCTGGCCTTCGCCGCTGCGCACCGCCTTCGACGCTTTTAATACGGTGCTGAACGAACGGATGACGGGCAACGTCCGGTTGCGCTTGCACGCCGGCAGTGCCGTCGTCGAAGGGACCCGTTCACCGTTCGGCCTGTATGACGAAACGCTCGCGACCTACGGCGCCGGTGACCGCTTCAAACACGACGCGGCCGCCGGTTTCATCGCGCTTTGGGGGCTGCCGCTGGAACTCGCGGCCCGCGTCCGGACGGAGTCGCTCGCGCCGGCCGCCGGGTAGCGCGGCGGCCTACTCGACCGCGGCGAGCGCACGTGCCAGTTGCGGAT
>CAXUFI010000033.1:11095-15123 GCA_964250245.1 uncultured bacterium | reverse complement strand
GCCGCGACGACGCTGTGGGCGCATCGCTCGCCGCCGCTCGCCGACATCATCCACGATATGCTCGTTAATTCGAACAACCACACCGCCGAAACGTTGTTGCGCGTTCTCGGCCAGGCGAGCGGCCGGCCCGGCACCGACGCCGCGGGCATCGCCTTCGAGAAACACGAACTCGACCATCTCGGCGTGCCGCATCCCGGATTAGCGCTCTACGACGGCAGCGGCCTCGCGCCGAGCGATCGCATCGAACCGGCGACGCTCGCGAAATTGCTGGCGGCCGAAGCGCGCGGCCCGAGCGGCGGCGTCTACATCCGCAGTCTGCCGCGCGTCGGCCTGGAAGGGACCGTGAAGAATCACGACTTGCACGCGGCGCTCGGCCGCGTGCGCGCGAAGAGCGGCCACATCGAGAACGTCAACGGCCTGGCCGGCATCGTGCAGACGATGCACCACGGGCGCGTCACGTTCGCCTTCATAGTGAACGATCCGCGCGCGAACGCGGACGTCATCTACGACGAAGAAGATCGCGCGCTCGACGCATTAGCCGAGTTTTAGAGGCACCGGGCGCAGCTCGCCGGCGGCGCCCGGCGAGCGGTTACGTGTTTAGAGCTTGGACGGCGGCGTTAGGATGCCCCAGTGATGAACGCCGGCCGTCGTCTCGAGGTCGGTAGCGACCTGACCGAGATCGTTTATGAGTTTCGGCGTCGCACTGTAGTACGACGTGTGGTTGAAGGTTAGCGCGACCATGCCGTTCGCGGCGTCCCAGGTCCAGTACGTTTCGTCCGATGCGAACGAGCAGCTGGTGGTGTAGCCGAGGGTACGCCCGGGCCCGTTCACGTACAGCGGCACGTAATCCGTACACGAATTCCCGGGTAGCGTGCCGAAATTGCGTGCGGTGTTCGCCGAAGGCGAATACGTCCAGCCGAGTGTCTTTTGCGATTTCGGATCGTATTCCTGATACACGACGTCACCCCTATCGTCCATACCGACGATGTCGCCCGCGCCGTTACCGTTGTCGAGCGGCAGCGAAAACTGCACGAACTTCGGTTTCGTTCCGCCCGTATACTCGACGAACTGACCCGTCGTCGCGTTGGAGGCGTAGGCGAGGACCGTCCCGCCCGCCGTGATCGACCGGCTGTTCCCCGCAGGTAGCGTTAATGCGTACGTGTATGCGAGGCAGCCGGCGACGGCGGTAACGCATGTTGCTTGCAGCAAGCCGATCGAAGATCCCGTTGAGGTCGCGACCGGTTCGTCGTAGGAGAAGCCGGCCACCGGCGTATCGTATGTATAGCCGGCGGCGAGTCCCGAAGCGTTCATCGTGTAGAGTTCGGCCGGTGAGTTTGAGGAGAACGTGGTCATCGTCGCACTTTTCGACGAGGCGTGCGCGTAAAACGGCACGAGCTGACTGTTCGTCGGC
The DNA here is from genome assembly GCA_964250245.1 of uncultured bacterium. Taxonomy (GTDB): domain Bacteria; phylum Vulcanimicrobiota; class Vulcanimicrobiia; order Vulcanimicrobiales; family Vulcanimicrobiaceae; genus CAXTIY01. Next base: position 13,712 of record CAXUFI010000033.1, on the reverse strand, counting down.
ACATCGACTTCACCGACCGCGCCGAAGGCGCCCGACGAATCGGCATCGGAGACGCCCGAGGTCGCGTAACAGGTGAGGGATCGCGACGCGCTCAAGTCGATCCAATCGCTGCCGGTATAAGCGATGCATTGCTGGTAGTTAGAACCGGGATCTGTAGCGGTGTAGGCTTGGCCGACGATTTGGCCCGTCTTATTAAAGCCGACGGGCGCGAAAAAGACGCGATAGCCGCTCGCCGGCGGAGCGCCGACATCCTTGAGAGCGTACGTTGCCGTGGCGGCAGCGGAGATTCGCGAGCGCACGGCATTCGGCAAGCGCGCTGCTGCGGAGGCGTTGTTCGCCCGCAGCACCGAGCGAGGGCGCGGCGGCCCGAACGAGGCGGCACCCGCCGAAGCGGAAACGCTTATGGCAAGCGCGGGGGCCAGTGCGAGCGTCGAACGAAAGAAGTGCATGTTCGTCATCGTCCTCTTCTTTACGCCGCGGCTTAAGAGCCGTGGTCGTATGAGACAACAGGTAATTTAGCCGATCTACGGAACGCGCCGTTACGTAAGAACGCATCGCCCGCGAAACGTGATCGTAAGGCGATGCTATCTATTCGAAGCGACGGTCGTAACATCGACTCGTACAGTTATCGCGTACAGTTCGTGAAGCGCGAGATGCGGCGGAGTTATCAGCTGCTTCGCGGGCAGCCGGAGTGCTCAACCTGCTCTGCGCGGTCGACGTATTAAGCGCCGCACTGCAAGCGCGATTGACGGCCGGCGAGCGAGCAAAGCTTGAGGCATCGGGACGTGCGCTCGGCGACGAGGAAGCAACGGAACTCGCGCTTTCGTAAGCGGTTAATCGGGCACTACTCTGGAAGAGCGCGGGATGCAGCCTGATGCCGGCATTCTCGCTCGCGTCCTCACGCGTGCGCTCGGCGCCGGCGACTACGCCGATGCGTTTTACGAGCGTCGCGTCTCGCGGTCGTTCCGGTTTCAGGAAGGCCGCGTGCACGAAGCGGGCCTCGTCGTCTCGAGCGGCGTCGGCATCCGCGTCCTGTCCGGCGAACGGGCCGGGTACGCGTATTCGGATGATCTGTCGCTCGACGCGCTGCTCGAAACGGCGCGCGTCGCGTCGCTCATCGCCAAGAATGGTGCGACCCGCGTGACGAGCGTTCGCATCACGGACCGCGTCGCGGCGGCGCCGGCGGTCTATGCGCCGGTCGAACCGCACGAGCTGCGCGCGGAATCGGCGACCTACGTCGACTTTCTCGGCCGGGCCGACGTCGCCGCGCGCGCCGCCGATGCGCGCGTACGAACCGTCAACGTCGTCGTTACCGATGAAGTACAAGAGGTCGCGATCGCCACGAGCGACGGCCGGTTCGTCACCGACGTGCGGCCGCTCGTCATGCTCGGCGTGCAATGCGTCGCCGCCGGGAACGTTGCGGGCAACGGCTTTTTCGGCGACGGCGGACGCGCGAGCATCGATTATTTTCTCGAGCGCACGCCCGAGTCGATCGCCCGCGAAGCGGCGCGCATCGCGAGCGTCAATAGCGAGGCCGTCGAGACCCCGGCGGGGGAGATGGAAGTCGTGGTCGGCGCGGGAAGCGGCGGGGTGCTCCTGCACGAGGCGGTCGGGCACGGGCTCGAAGGCGATTTCAACCGCCAAGGAACGTCGCTCTACAGCGGCCGGATCGGCGAGCGCGTGGCGAACGAACTCGTGACGATCTACGACGACGGCGATTTGCCGGGCGAACGCGGCAGCCTCGCGATCGACGACGAGGGGACGCCCGGCCAACATAAGGTTCTCGTGGAAAAAGGCGTGCTGCGCGGCTACATGCACGACCGGCTCAACGCCGGCCTGATGGGGACGACGTCGACGGGCAGCGGACGGCGGCAATCGTTTCGCGTGATGCCGCAACCGCGTATGTGCAACACGTATATGCCCGACGGCGAATCTACCTATGACGAGATCATCGGCTCCGTGAAGCGCGGCATCTTCGCGACGTCGTTCGCGGGCGGCCAAGTCGAGATAACCATGGGCGATTTCGTGTTCATGCTCGCCCACGGCTACCTGACCGAAGACGGGAAATTGACGGCGCCGCTGCGCGGCGCGAGCCTGATCGGAAACGGTCCCGAAGCGATGAATCGCGTTACGATGGTCGGTAACGACGGACGGCTCGCCGGACGCTATTACACGTGCGGGAAAGGCGGCCAATACGTCCCGGTCGGCGTCGGCATGCCGACGGTAAAATTGTCGAGCGTCACCGTCGGAGGCTCGGCCGTTGGAAGCTGAGGCGTTCGCGGCGCACGCCGTGAAGCTCGCGCTCGCCGCCGGCGCGAGCGAGGCCGAAGCGACCTATAACGTCACGAATCGCTTCAGCACCGAAGCACGTGGAACCGAAATCGTCAAGCTCGAACAGTCGGTCGGCCGTAGCCTCTCGCTACGCGTGTTCGTGCATGGGGCGAAGGCGGCGCTCGGCACGAGCGACCTTTCGCCCGAAGGGCTGCAGGTGATGATCGGCGCGGCCGTCGATGCGGCGCGCTTCGTCGGCCAAGATCCGCACGGCGGGCTACCGGAAACGGCAGCGGCGACGGCGAGCGCCGCCGCGCTCGAGCCGTACGCTCCCGACGTCGCCGCG
>CAXUFI010000033.1:0-11058 GCA_964250245.1 uncultured bacterium | reverse complement strand
GCGTGAGCAATTCGAGCGGCTCGCGCGTCGCCGATGCCACCTCGACGCTCGCGCTCGCGAATTCCAAGGGCTTTGCCGGTTCGTATCGGGCGACGCAGGCCGCGATCTCGTCGTCGCCCGTGGCCGCCGACGGCAGCGATAAACGTACGGGTTCCTACGGATCGGCCGCGCGCTCGTACGCCGCGCTCGAAAGCGTCGGTGCGGTCGCGGCGAAAGCGGCGCGGCGCGCGACCGACATGATCGGCGCGCGGCGCGCACGGACGAGGCGCTGCCCCGTCATTTTCGAACGCGACGTGGCGGCGCTCGTGCTCTCGGATCTCTTTTCGGCTCTGAGCGCCGCGAACGTCGCGGTCGGCAATTCGTTCCTCGCGCGGCGCGTCGGCGAACGCATCGGCAGCGATCTCGTGACGATCGTCGACGACGGCCGCCTGCCGCGGGGTCTGGGTTCAGCTCCCTTCGACGCCGAAGGCGTCCCCACGCGGCGCAACGTGGTCTTCGAACGCGGCGTGTTGCAAACGTTTTTGTACGATACGTATTACGGCCGGCGGCTCGGCGCGGCGAGCACCGGCAATGCCGCGGGCGGCGGCATCGGCCCGACGAATTTCTATCTGCTGCCGGGCGAAGCGACGCTCGGTGAGTTGATCGCCGGCACCTCGGACGGCGTGCTCGTCGTCAACACGATCGGCTTTTCGACGGAATCGGTAACGGGTACGTACAGCCGCGGCGCGCGCGGCTTCGAAATCGTCAACGGCGAGCTCGCCTACCCGATCGACGAGTTTACGATCGCGAGCGACGTCCCGGCGATGCTCGCCGCGGTCGACGCCGTCGCGAACGATCTCGTCTTCGATCAGAATATCGTCTCACCGTCGCTGCGCATCGCGGAGATGACGGTCTCGGGATAGCGGCAGCAGGACACTCCTGTCTCCCAAGAATTGGGGTAAGGGGAGCGAGGGGCTAATCTCGTTGTGCTAAAGTAAGGATTTATGGCTGCACCGTCTATTGGTTATGCGCTGATTATGCGTTTAGAGCTGCCGTCGACGGCCGGCGCGTTCAGCACGGTGGCGGCGGCGATCGGCGATGCGGGCGGAATCATCGGCGCGGTCGACATGCACTCGGTCGGTAAGACGCACGTGTTGCGCGACTTCACCGTGACCGTCGCCTCCGATTCGGTCGCCAATGCCGTCCGCGCCCAGATCGAGCGGCTCGAAGGCGTGCGCCTCGTCAGCGTCTCCGACGCGACCTTTCTCGCGCATCTCGGCGGCAAGATCAGCGTCGTTCCCAAGATCGCGGTGAAAACGCGGACCGACCTCTCCAAGGTGTACACGCCGGGCGTCGCTCGCGTCTCGCTGGCCATCGCGGCCGATCCGCTAAAAGCGTTCGCGCTGACCATCAAACGCAATTCGGTCGCCGTCGTCAGCGATGGAACGGCCGTGCTCGGCCTCGGCGATATCGGGCCGTACGCCGCGGCGCCCGTGATGGAGGGCAAATGCATGCTGTTCAAACAGTTCGCCGACATCGACGCGTTTCCGATCTGCCTCGATACGAAAAGCGTCGACGAGATCGTCGAGACGGTCGTCAACATCGCTCCGATCTTCGGCGGCATCAATCTCGAAGACATCTCGGCCCCACGTTGCTTCGAGATCGAGCGCCGGTTACAGGAGCGCTTGACCATCCCCGTGATGCACGACGATCAGCACGGTACGGCGGTCGTCATTCTCGCCGCTTTGATGAACGCCGCGCGCGTCGTCGATAAGAAGCTCGAGGACTTGACCATCGTCGTCGCGGGCAGCGGCGCCGCCGGCACGGCGACGATGAAGATGCTGTTGCTCGCGGGCGTGCGCGACGTCATTCCCGTCGACCGCGCCGGCGCCCTCAATCGTACGGATCACTACGACAATTCGCATTGGACGTGGCTCGCCGAACACACCAATCTCGCGAATCGTCGTGGCTCGCTCGCCGAGGTCCTACGCGGCGCCGACGTCTTCATCGGCGTTTCGGCGCCGGGCATCTTGCGCCCCGAGGCTCTGGCGGCGATGGCGCGCGATCCGATCGTCTTCGCCATGGCCAATCCGTTGCCCGAGATCATGCCCGATCAGGCGGCGCCGTACGTCGCGGTCATGGCGACCGGGCGCAGCGACTTCCCCAACCAAGTTAACAATTTGCTCGCGTTTCCGGGCATCTTCCGGGGGGCACTCGACTGCCGTGCGTCCTCTATTACCGACGGGATGAAGCTCGCGTCGGCGCGCGCCATCGCGAGCATCATCTCCGACGCCGAGCTCGGGAACGAATACGTCGTGCCGAGCGTTTTCGATACGCGCGTGGTCGACGCGGTCGCGCGAGCGGTCGCGACGGCGGCCGCCGAGGACGGCGTCGCGCGCCGTCAACTCCTGGTTGCAGAAGGGGAGGAATTGACGACGACCGTTTGAGGTCTTGTCAGCGACTAGCATGCAAGAAACACGGGCGCGAGTCCTCATCGTCGAAGACGATCCCGACATCTCGTCGTTCGAGCAGCAGTTCCTCGAACGCGGCGGCTATCAAACGCGCGTCGCCGATACGGGGCGCGAAGGCTTGACGCAAGTCGTGAACTTCCGGCCGGACGTCGTCCTGCTCGATATCGGTTTGCCCGACATGTCCGGCCTCGACGTCTGTACGACGATCGCCGAGACGGCCGATGCGTACATCCTGCTCGTCAGCGGCCATTCCAACGAAGAGATTAAGTTGCAGGGCCTGGGGCTCGGCGCAGACGACTTCATCAGCAAGCCCTTCTCCGGAAACGAACTCGTCGCTCGCATCGGCTCGTTTCTGCGGCGGCGCGAGCGGTCGCGGTTACGCGATAACGACGGCCGGCTTCAACTCGGCGACGCGGCCCTCGTCCGCGATCTGCACACGCTGGAGAAGAACACCAAATCCGTTAGCCTGACCGCGCTCGAGTTTCGACTGCTTTGGTTTCTCGGTGAGGCCGACGGCAAGTTACTGACGCGCGCGCAAATTCTCGAACGCGTGTGGAACGACGTGTCCGGCGTCCCGACGCGCGTCGTCGACGTGCATATCGCTGCCTTGCGGAAGAAGCTTGGCGAAGTGCAGGCGAGTCTCCAGATCTCTTCCGTGCGAGGAATCGGCTACCGCCTCGACGCTCCATAAGCGCAGAGGTGTTTTCTTAAGCGCCGCGAGAACAGGAAGCCTAAAAACGGCGAGCGCGCGATTTACGTAGCGTGCGGTTTGGTCTTATGGGAGCTTTCTCGTGGGCTTTTCGTACTATGCAGCCGGCCGGTTCCGGAACTCGTTTTTCTTCGCGCTTCTCGTCGGCGTGCTGGTTGCGGCTCCCGCGCGAGTCTTCGCCGCCGGCGGCCAGTACGGCAACATCAGCGGGACCGTCGTCGACGGCAAAACGAATTCCGCCGTAGCGGCGGCCAAAGTAACGTTCGTGTCGCCGTCCGGATCGTTTCGCGCCGTTACGACGGCGAGCGGCTCGTTCACGATCGACGGCATCACGGCCGACACGTATCTGCTCACCGTCGAAGCGACGGGGTTCGACGCATTGTCGGAGCCGGGCGTCACGGTCATCGGCGATCAGACGAACACGCTGGGTGCGATTCGTCTGCAGAAGACGCTGCAGCGCATCGCGCGCGTGAGCACGCGTAGCTCGGGTTCCGCGTATCAGCCGACGCAGACGACGGATTCGGTGACGATCGGCGCGTCGCGCATCGAGCAATCGACCGGCAAGAATCTCGGTACGGATCAGAGGGCCTTGCTGCTCGCGGCGCCCGGCGTCTCGATCGCATCTTCGGGCGACGTAACGATCCGCGGCGGTCTCGAGACGGAGGTCGGCTATCAGCTCGACGGGGTCCCGTTCACCGATCCGTTCGGCAATCTCAACTCTTCGGACGCACTTAATAACGGCGTCGGCTCCGTGCAGGTCGTCGCCGGCCCGGGCGACGCCACGCAGGGCAACGTCGGTAGCGGCGTCATCAACACGATCACGAAGCGCGGCACCTACCCGAGCTTCGGCACCTTCGGCGCCGACGTCGGCGGCGAGAACTACTTCCATCAATTGCAATTCGAATACGGCACGGCGACGCGCCGGGGAAACGTCTCGGAGTACTTCTCCTACACCGGGATGCGCGACGTGCCCTATTCGAATTCGCTGGACGTTCCCAACACCGGCCTCGGCCAATTCAGCACCAACGTCGCGACGCTCGGAAACTCGGCCTTCTACGGCACCTCGTACGGTACCGCGGATGCGATTCGCAATAATTTCATCGTGAAATTCGGTCGCGACGATCGCGAATCGTTGCAGGTGCTCTTCAATAACGAAGACGTGGAAGATTTCGCGGACCGGGGCGGCTTGTTCGCCGGCACCGCGAACCCGCTCGTCTACTATCCCTACGATCCGTCGCTGGCCGCGAACTACGGTCTCGGCGTCGGCCTGCAGCCGAACTTCGCGAATCTCGTGCCGACGCTTCCCGGTTATCAAGGCAACCGAATCTATCCGTCCTCACCCGAGCTCGGCACCTACGATCGCGAGAATCTTCTCAAGTTCGAGCTCGATTCGAACATCGACGCGAATACCTTCGCCGCGCTACGCTATTACAACGCGTGGACGCAAGACACGCAGAGCACGGCTCTGGGCAACGCCGGTCAAGGCGCGCCGTTCTGGGACGACACCGGCGGCCAGCGCGTCGGCGGACAATTGGATCTCACGCGCTCGTTCGGGCCCCGCTTCTCCGTGACGTTACACGGCGAATACGAAACGCTCAAGCCGCTCTGGAACGATTACGAGCCGTACGCTCTGCTCGGTGCGGAGACGGGGGGCGCGGGGTCGTCCGGCAGCATCGTCGGTCAGTGCGGCAGCGACGCGGCCTACGCGACGTGCAATGCCGTGGACTATCGCGATTTCTTGCCCGGCGGTTACGTCTACAAGGCGCTCGACGGGAACGTGCCGCGGCTCCCCTCGTGGGGCATCGATTACAACAATTCGACGTTCATTACGTCGGCACAAGCCGTGCGCTTGCAATGGACGCCGCTCGATCGGCTGCATTTCGATCTCGGGTACCGGCGCGACGCCGAGATCTACGAATACGGCCAGAATCCCTACGCTCCGCCGAGCCTGCGGTACACGAATCCGGCCGACGTCGACCCGGCCACGATCGGGCCGGAAGTCTTGCGGCCGATCGTCGATGAACCGCGCGCGGCGGTCGCCTTGCAAATCGACCGCAACGACGCGCTGCGCTTCGGTTACGGCCGGTCGGCTCAGTTCGCAAGCGCCTCTACGGGCGGCACACCCTCCAACCTCTACAACGCCTCCGAACTCGTCAAGATTCCGGCGAAACCGGGCGCGATCTGCGGCTCGCAGGTGACGAACGCGCCGACGTTCCCCTGCCAGAACTACGCCTCGCAGCTCTTCTGGTTCGGCGATGCGAATAACGACGCGCCCGACGTCGGGAACATCTTACCGACGATCTATTCCAATTACGACCTGACGTATCAGCACCAGTTCGCGAACGGCTGGGGCGTGCGGCTCACGCCGTTCTATAAGAACGCGTCCGGCGTTCCGTCCTTCAGCTTCTTAAGCGAAGACATCAGTCCGACGACGGGGCAGTTGCTCGGCGGCGTGTTCCAAACCAATAACCTCGGCGTCAACAAAACGACGGGCATCGAGTTCGGCTTGACGACGCCGGACCGGCCCGCCGGCGTGTCGGGGTTCTTCAGCGCGACGTATCAGAACGTCTTCGATTCCGTTCCACCGCTGATTAGCGGTGAAAATAACGTACCCGCCATCACGTCGAGCTCGCTCTTAATCGGCGACGTCTATCACGCGGGCTACGTCTCGCCGATTCAAGCGCGACTCGGCGCGACGTACGCCTCTCGTTCCGGCCTGCGCGTGACGCCCATCATCAATTACGATCGCGGTTACCCGTACACGCAGGGCACGCTGACCGCCTCCGCCGTGCCCGTCGGCGGCATCAATACGAACGTACCGCAGGTGAATATCCCCGGCGGCGCCGGGATTACGGCGATCCCCGGCTTCAACGGGACGCAAGGCATCGGCGCGGCGACGCAATACGTCGATCCCGCGCTGCCCGGGACGGCCCTGAGTCCGGTCATCGCGGCGACGCGCGGGACGCCGCAGACCTCGGCGCCGGGCGGCATCATCTCCAAGCCCAACGTCAGCGCCGATCTAACGATCGAATACGACTTCCGGCGGCGCAACAAACTGGGCATCGAATTCTTCAATATCGCGGGCGGTCCGTCATACGAGACGATCCCGGTGCTCAACCCGTACTATCAACCGGTCACGACGGGGGTCGCGGGCCGGCAGACCAATCAAGTGCCGCAGGTCTTGCAGCCGGGCTTCGGCGCTTCACGCGGCTACGCCGACATCCCGAGCGCGTACAACGCGTTTACGAACGCCGCCTATCTCGCACCGTTCAACGAACCGTTTCATTTCGACGCGTACTACCAGCTGAGTCTCTAACGTGACGTACACGCTAAGCGTCAAGGCCGTTACCGCGGGCGCGATGCTCGCGCTGCTGCTGTCCGATTGCAGTTCTTCGGGCTCGAATCCCCAGCCGGTAACGACTGCAAATCCGCTGCTGGGTAAGCTGCAACTCGCGGTGGGCACCGCCAACATCTTCGGCGATCTCGGCGGAGCGGCCGCCGGCAGTGCGACGGGGCTCAACGTCGTGACGACGTTCCGGCAAGTCGCGGGCCAGCAAACGGTCGGCGCGAGCGCGACGCTCGTCAACACGCCCGCGCTGAGCGGCCCGATGACGTTGCCGGCACCCAATCCCGTTCCGGATAATTACGGCGCCACGCTCGTGTCCGGACCGACGCCAAGCGAGACGACGCGTTCGGTGATCGCGGCGACGGCGCAGCCGCCCGCGGGCACGTATCCCGTCGCACCCTCGAGCTTCGGCGTCTCGAACGGCGCGTTCAGCAGCGGCATCGAGCCGTTTAACGGGACGGTCGTCGGCGGCCCGGGGGCGCTGCCCGCGGGGCAACCGGTCTCTTTCGCGCCGAACGTCGTGCCGGCGTACGATCCGCTCGCGGCGACGGGCGATCCGAACGCGTTCGTGCCGTTCGGCGGGCCGCCGGCCTTCGATCTCAATAAGACCGGCCGCGGCACGCGCGACGGACTCGGCGAGCCGTCGACGCAACTCGGCATCGAAGAAGGTCTCAACGTGTTTCAAGGCGTCGTTCCCGGCGCCGGCACCTACGTGCTCAATGTCATCGTTCCGGCCTTGTCGGCGAATCTGCCGCTGACGGCGACCGGCACGCTCCAATCGACGGCGCTGCTGCCGGCGATCGCGCCGCCCGCCACCGTCACCACCGACGGTAACGGCGGCCTCAGCGCGATCCCGGTGACGGTACCCGCCGGCGTCACCGAGGCGTACGTCCAGATTACCGATACCGGTCCGCCGCTCAGTGACGACCCGTCGGTGACGAACCCCGCGAGCTGTAACGGTTCGGACGTAACGCCGACGTATTACACGCTGCGCGTCGCGGCGTCGGGCACGTATACGCTCGCTGCGAATCTCGGGCCCGTCGGCAAACCGACGTCGATGAATCCGTCTCTCTGTACGGCGGCTCAAAATACGGCCTATTCCGTCGCCAACGTCGACGGCTACACGGGTCAATCGGCCGGCGACCAGTTCAGCGTGCAACTCGTCGGCTTCGACTACCCGGCCTACCCCGCGTCGCCGGCCCGCGAACTCCGGAACCCGACGCCGGTGCTGACCGGGGCGCGCGGCCAGGCCGACATCACGATCTCCTCCGCCGGCAGTTTCGCGCAGCCGGCCGGAGCGCTGGGACCGCAACCGCTGTCGCGCCGCCGCGCCGTGCGCGCACGCGGTACAGGACGGCGCTTTCGGGAGCGGTAAGCGAGGCGGCTAGCCCTTCGAGGAGTCCCGATTGCCCTGGTACTCGCGCGCGCTCGTGCCCGTCGTTCTCGCCGTTTTGGTCTCCGTTTCGCAGAGCGGCTCGCGCGCCCAACCGGTCTCGGCGGTCGTCTTTACAGCACCTGCCGGGGATCGTCCGGCGGGTCCGGTCGCCGCGACCGAGCCGTTCAGCCGCATCCTGCCGTCCGGCCGCATCCTGCATCCGGCGGGGGTCGACGTCGTCGTCGGTATGAACGCGCTCGGCCTTACGCTGACGCCGGACGGGCGCTACGCGATCGTCTCCAACGATGACGAACGCGACGCAGCGGCGACGAGCGCCTTCGACGGCATAACGACGGGCGGCTACTCGCTCGCCGTCGTCAGCACGGCGACCATGCGCGTCGTCGGCCGCTACGCGGCGCCGAAGGAAACGTTCTACGTCGGGCTCGTGGCGATACGCGATCCGGCGCGGCCGGCGAATACGCTCGAGCGCGCCGGAGGCGGCGCCTCCGCTGCGGTCTACGCATTCGACCTCGACGCGGCGGGCCGGCTCACGCCCGATGCGGTCCACACGATCGCGATCCCCGGCGCGACCGACAAACGGTTCGCGAACTACGGTCACGCCTTTCCCGCCACGCTCGTCGCGGGTGCGGGCGGGACGCGCGTCTACGTCGTCGACAACGTCGGGAACGACGTTGCGACGCTCGACACGGCGACGCGCACCGTCATCGGCACGGCCGCCGCCGGATATTTCCCGCTCGCCGCCGCGCTCACGCCGAGCGGGCTCCTCGTGGCGAACGAAGGACTGCTCGACTACGCAGTCTTGCCGGCTCCTCTAACCGCGCCCCCGTTCGGGCCGCCGCCGGCGGCGATCGATCGCTCGTCATCGCTCTCGATCTTGCCGCAATCGCTCGGCGGAACGCTCGCCGCTTCGCCCGCCGCTGTCGTGGCCATGGACCGGCCGCCCGACGGCGCGCGCGAAGTCGGCGGCGCGCACCCCGCGGCGCTGGCCGCAACGCGTAGCGGACGGTACGCCTTCGTCGCGATGAGCAACGTCGACCGGATCGCGACCGTGAGCCTGGGCCCGCAGCCGAGCGTCGCGGGCGGCACCGAGTTGCGGCTGTACGACCGCGGTCCGTACGGTACGCAACCCGACGCTTTGGCCCTAAGCCGTGACGACCGTCGCTTATACGTCGCGCTGGCGGGCATCGACGCGATCGCGGTCCTCGATACGGCGAACCCGTTGCACCCGCATCGCATCGGGCTTATTCCGACCGGCTGGTTCCCGAGTGCCCTCGCGCTCTCACACGACGGCCGTTACCTGTTCGTCACGAACGCGAAGGGTTTCGGCGAAGACCGCGCGTTTACGGGCGCACTCCCGGCTCCGCCCGATGCTCGCGGCCGCAGCGAGGCCGTCGCGCTCGACGGCAACGCGATCTGGGCGACGCTCGAACGGATCGACCTGAGAAAAATAGATTTGCGACGGACGACGCCGCTCGCGCTGTCGTACCTGCGCAAGCTCGCGCGGGCGCAGCCGGACCGCCTCGTGCCCCAGGAACGTCTGGGCGTTCCGAGCGCCCTCATCAAACACGTCGTCGTGCTGCTCGAAGAGAACAAAACGTACGACGCCATGCTCGGCGATCTCACCGATGCCGCGGGCGCGCCGTACGGTCCGGGCGATCCCGCCTACGTCGCCTTCGACGCGAGCGTCACGCCGAATCTGCACGCGCTCGCGCGCACCTACGCGCTGGCCGGTAACTTTTATGCCGATGCCGAGGAGTCCGGCGCCGGTCACGAGTTCGCGACCGCCGGCATCGCGAGCGTCTTCACGGAGAGAACCGTCCTCGTTCGCAACGGCCGCCGGCCGTTGGGGAATGCGAACGAAGATCCCGAAGATTATCCGCGCGCGGGTTACATCTTTAATTCGCTGGCGGACCGCGGACTGACGTATCGCGATTACGGCGGCTTCGCGCGCGTGTCGGGCTACGACGACGGCGAAGCGCCGGATCCGCACGCGGACGATCCCGCCTTCGTGGATGCGAGCGACGTGGCAGCGCCGACGCGCGGACTCGGGGGCCGCTACTCGCTCGACGTTCCCGCGCTCGGCGCGTTGCAAGGCCACGTCGATCTCGATTATCCGGGTTGGAATCTGCGGATTCGCGACGTGCGGCGCGCGCAGGAATTCGAGCGCGATTTCGATTCGCTCGTGAAGGCCGATCGAATGCCGGCGTTCACGTACGTCTGGCTGCCGGCCGATCACGGCGGCACCGGCCCGGACGTTCCGCCGCTAGCGGAAGAAGTTGCCGACGGCGACCGCGCGCTCGGCCGCATCGTCGACTATCTAAGCCATACGCCGCAATGGAGCTCGACCGCGATCTTCATTCTACCCGACGATGCGCAAGCGACCCGCGATCATCTGAACGAACATCGGTCGTATGCGATCGTCGTTTCGCCCTACGCGAAGCATCATTACATCGGCACGAGTCACCTTTCGACGGTCAGCGCGCTCAAGACCGAAGAAGAATTGCTCGGCCTACCCGCGCTCTCGCTCGGCGACGCGCTCGCGACCGACATGAGCGACTTCTTCACGACGCTCCCCGACCTCACGCCCTACGTACACGTCGATGCGCCCGTGCAGACGGCGAGCGTCCGCTAGGGGCGCGACGGCTGCTTTCGGTCACATCTCGCCGAAGCCGAGCAGCTTCGAGCGCCGTGCGTTCGAGCAAGGCGATCGCACCGGCGCCGGAGGGAACCAGCGTTCGGGCGACTTGGTCCGCGCTTTGCCCGGCCGCCGCTCGCGGCCGACGATCTTGTTCGCCTCCCGAACGAGCGTCGTGTTGCATTACCCTCTCTAACCGAAGCAGCGTCGGGCTCGTGTTCGTGGCGGGGCGCCCACGGCCGCCGTCCGGTTTGAGGTTATGCTCGGCTCGAGCGAGAAAGGCGTCGCGTGACGACCGATCTCGCAGAACTGAAGGCACCGTTCGTCCGTGGCGACGCGGACGCGTTACGCGCGGCGCTCGTGGTCGCGCCGACGGAAGCGATCGCGAGCGTCGCGCCGATGCATGGCGAATCGCACTCGATCGCCGAGCGCGCGCGCGAGCAGTTCGCGGTTTTCACGAGCCGCCTCGGCGCGGCGGGCGTGAAGACGGCCACGCCCGCCGCGGTGCCCGGTCCGCTCGGC
>CAXUFI010000032.1:14745-15239 GCA_964250245.1 uncultured bacterium | reverse complement strand
GGCCGGCAGCGCCGCGGGTTCGAGCCGGCTCGCGCGCATCGCGAGCACGAACGCCCAGACCGCTTCCGCCGTGAGGCCGCTTACGCGCAGCGCGCGCGTCTTCTCGGGGAGCGGATGCACGCGCAGCGTCGCGGTCGTGACGAGCGCGAGCGTGCCATACGATCCGACGACGAGTTTCGAGAGGTCGAAACCGGCGACGTTTTTCACGACTTTCCCGCCGGCGCGCGCCGGGACGCCGTCGGCGCGCACGAGCGTAACGCCGAGAATGAGGTCTTTGAACGAGCCGTAGCGCATGCGCCGCGGACCGAAGGCATTGGCCGCGATCGCGCCGCCGACCGTCGCGTGCTCCGGCTCTGCCACGTCGATCGCGAGCCGCTGATCGTTTATCGCGAGCCGCCGGCCGAGTTCGGCGAGCGTCATGCCGGCCTCGACGGTGACGGTCTGATCTTCCGCCGCGTATTCGGCGATCCCACGCAGACCGAGCGTCGAGATCC